>DASVCM010000334.1:0-4315 GCA_036381635.1 Lacipirellula sp. | reverse complement strand
CGCCGAGGGCGCCGGGTTCGATCTGCTCACGGGACTACGGTCGCTGGTGCGGCAGGACCCGGAAGTGATCCTCATCGGCGAAATCCGCGACGCCGACGCGGCCGCGGTGGCGCTGCAGGCGGCGCTCACTGGGCAGCTTGTGCTCACCACCTTCCATGCCACCGACGCCGCCGTGGCCGTCAGCCGGCTCGGCGAGATGGGCATTCCGCCCTACGCCATCCGCAGCGGAGTTCGCACGGTCGTCTCCCAACGGTTGCTCCGACGGCTCTGCACGTGTGCGAAGCCCGATGCCGACGGCGCCGCGGCCAAAGTGCTGCGTCTGGAGTCGCTCGGCCTGTCGCCGGCCGGCGTTCGAACGCCCCATGGCTGCGAGCGCTGCCGACACACCGGCTATGCGGGCCGGTTGGCCGTCGCCGAAGTGCTCAACGTGGACTGCCCATCCGTCGGCGAGGCCATCCTGGCCCGCAAGGACGCCGCCGCCGTCCGCGCGGCGGCCGCCGAAGCGGGGACAATCGGCCTGCTGCAGCGGGCGCTGCGGTTGGCAAGCGAAGGCGTCACCAGCCCTGAGGAGGTGATGCGGGTCTTTGGAATTGCCCCGGTGGCTTCGCTTTAGCCATCGCGCCGAGCCACCCGTGGCACGGCTATATATATGAGCTTCGCGTCCGCTATAATGGCGGGGTGCTTGTCGTACTTCGCTTCTCCGGAACAGAGGCATAGGCGCTCCTCTCGTGCGCCTTGACGCTGCCATGAGCTCTTCGCCGGGCGGTCAGCCGCAGCGCATTTCACTAGAAGACCTCGCGGCGCTCAATCGCGAGATCTCGGCGCTGGTGGCCAGTGGACTGCCGCTAGAGCCCGGACTGCGGCAGGTGGCTGAGGAATTCAGCGGCCCGACCAGCGAGCTCGCCGAGCGGCTCGCCGCAGCGATGGCCGCGGGCAAAACGCTCGAAGAGGCCGTCGTCGCCCAAGGCGACGCGTTGCCGCCAGTCTACCGCGCGGTCGTCGCCGCGGGCGTCCGCTCGGGTCGCCTGGCCGCAGCGCTCGAAGGCTACGCCGAGACTGCCGGGCGGATGGCGGCGCTGCGGCGCATCACCGGTCAGGCGATGGTCTATCCGATCATCGTGATCGTCGTCGCTTGGGTCATGCTGGTGCTCGTGGTTACCACCATCCTGCCGGGCTATGGCGTGTTCGAGCTTCCCAACCAATCGTGGCTCACCCGGATCAACCTCTCCGGCGGAGCGGCCTTCGCCGTGGCGTTGGTCGTGCCGGCAATCATTATCGCCTTTGCACTTCTCTGGTGGCGACGGTCCGCGGCTGCCGCCGGCGGCGACCACCGCGGCCGCTGGTTTCAATGGGCGCCGGGAGCGCGGCGGACGGCCATGCTCAGCACCAACGCCAACTTCGCCGATCTGCTCCAGCTACTCATTTCGTGTCGCATGCCGCTGCCCGAAGCCTTGCCACTGGCGGCGACGGCCAGCGGCGCCCCGTCACTGGCCGCGCCGGCCAGCGACCTGGCCCAACGCGTAGCCGCGGGCCAGCCGCTTCATGCGCAAACCGCGCTGCTGCGCCGCTTCCCGCCGCTGGTGCGCACGGTGCTGCTGGCCGACCTTCCGGAAAATCGCCTCATCGCCGGTTTGAAGCGGGCCCGCGATAACTACCGCGACCGCGCAGCCGCCTGGCTGACGGACATGGCCGTCTTCCTGCCGGTGGCGCTGACCTTCGCCCTGGCGATCGGCGTGGTAGGCGTGTACGCCGTCATTATTTTGCAGCCGTACTATACGATCCTCTACGAGCTAACCCGCTGGGGCGTGCACTAGGAGCGGCGTTGAACTTCGACCTCGACAATTACGACGCTCACTACGGCGGCTCAGGCCGGCGGATGGAGCCGATTGCCGTCGCCGCCGCAGAGAGCGCGCCACTGAACGAAGTCTTTCGCGCGCTGGCCGAAGACATGGGCGACGGCCGGCTGGGCCGCACGAGCCTCAAGCTGGCCGAAGAGCTCGACCGCGGCGCCGACCTGCAGACAGCCATGCGGGCGATCGACAATCGCTTCCCGCGCCACTTATGTCGAGCGCTCGTCGCGTCGGCCGAAACGGGTCAGACCGCCGCTATCCTGCAGGGTTTTGCTGAGCATCAGGCGACCAGCAAGCGGCTCCGCCGGCAAATTCGCTCGGCAATGCTCTACCCGATCGTCGTCGTGCTGCTATTGGCGACCATCGTGATGGGGCTGATGTTGACCGTCGCCCCGCAGTTCGCCGCGATCTACCGCGATTTCGATCTGGAACTGCCCCACGTAACCCTCTTCATGCTCGAGGCGTCGCAAAGCGTCCCCTGGGCCATCCTCGCGGCACTGAGTCTCGTTCCGGTGTACTTTCTCCTGTTCCTGCTGCCCGGTGGAGCGCGGCTGGCGCACTGGGCGCGCACCGGGGCGCCCATTCTCGGAAAAATCTGGATGTGGAACGCCCAGCACGAGTTCGCCAGCATCTTCGGCTCGCTCGCCGCGCGGCGAGTGCTGCTGGAGGACGCCCTCCGCTGCACCGCCGAAGCGCTCCACGATCAGAACCTCGCCCGGGCTACCCGTATTGTCATCGACAAGTGCGACCGCGGCGCCCTCCTCTCGCAGGCCATGAGCGAATCGATCCACTTCGACCGTGCGCTCACCGGCCTGGTCGCCTGGGGCGAAGCGAACGACGGGCTGCCCGAGGCCATGCGGCAGGCGGCCGCGCTGTACGAGAAGGAAATCGAGCTGCAAGTGATCCTCCTGCGGCGAATCCTGCCGCCGATACTGTTCATTACCGTGGCCTGCACGCTGTTTACGTTCGTCGTCACGTTGTTTGTGCCGCTGGTGGATTTGATCAACAACCTTTCCGGCTGATAACGTTCCTCATGTTCCCGCAGCTTTTCATGCCGAGCATCATGCTGTTCCTGCTGGGCGTGGTGCTGCGCATCTCGCTACGGCTGCTGTACGGCGCCCGCGGGCCCTCCTCGCACGATGCGGTCTACCTGTTCATGCGGACGATGAGCTGGGTCATGCTCATCCTGCCGACGATGGTCTTCCTCATCGCCACGACCCATTGGGTGTCGATCATCCTGTTCATCGCCGTGTTCGAAGCGGTCGTTGAGCTGGTCGTCGCCCGCCGGCAGGCGCATCGCGAGTCCGCCTGGCGGCTCTTCGTAATGGCCGTCGGCGGCGGGCAGCCGCTCGCCGAATCGCTCCGTTACCACCAGGGCCGGTTTCGCGGCATCGTCGGGCGCTGGTACCGCCGGCTGGTGAGCGACCTGGAGCGCGGCGCCCCGCTGGTGGAGGCCATCTGGGCGAACCGTGCGGCCCTGCCGCGCGAGGCGCCCGTGTATGCGAACTTCATCGCCGCGTCCCGCGCCGCGCCGGAGGACGCCGCGCGCTTCAGCCAGCTCGAAGACGCCGCGGTCGTCGACCTGCGGCAGCATCTCTTTCAACGGCTCGCCTACATCACCACCGTCGGAGCGGTGACGTTTTCGGTGCTGCTGTTTGTGATGATCAAAATTGTTCCCAGCTACCAGGAGATCTACGAAGACTACGACCTGGAGCTGCCGCTGATCACCCGCAGCTTCATCGGGTTCAGCGAAAGCTTTGGATTGACGCTAGGCGTGCCCTTCGCTGCTGTGTTCTTTGTCCTGGTGGTCGGCGTCGGAGTGATCGGCGTGCTGTATCTGGCCGACATCCAGGTGCTGCGGCCGCTGCTGGACTACCTAGGGTTCTCGCGGCACCGGGCGCATGTCCTGCGGCTGCTGGCCGAGTCGATCGATCGAAACATGACTTTGCAGGAGGCGCTTTCGCAGTTAAACAACCCGCGGTTCGGCTATCCCAGCCCGCTGGTGCGGCGGAGAATTGCCGGAACGATCGCCCGCATCGAGGCCGGGCACGAGTGGACCGAAGCCCTCCGGCGATCGCAACTCGTCAGCGGCGCCGACGCCGCGACGCTCCGCACGGCCCAGGAAGTCGGCAATCTTCCCTGGGCCATGCGGATGCTCGCCGACCGCAAGGTGCGACTGATGACGTTCCGCTGGGGCGCCATCCAGAACGTCGCGTTCGCCGCCGTGATCCTGCTGATTGGACTGCTGATCTTCTGGTACGCCGTGGCGATGTTCTTTCCCATCACCCAGATGATTTGGAACCTCACCTAATGCGCATCTCCCGCAATGCTTGCCGCCGATCCGCCGATGCGGGCGTCTTCGCTAGTAACCGACGCGGCGCTCGCGGATTCACCATTCTTGAGTTCGTCGCCGCCGCCGCGATGCTCGCCGTGCTCACGACACTTGTCGGGCAACTCGTCGTCCA
>DASVCM010000333.1:0-2855 GCA_036381635.1 Lacipirellula sp. | reverse complement strand
CGGCGGGCGATAGCCCGCCGAAATGGGATTCGAGACGATCTCAAGGCCCGAAGGGCCGCAGGCGCGCCTGCGGCCCTTCGGGCCTTGAGATCGTCTCGAATCCCATTTCGGCGGGCTATCGCCCGCCGCTACATGCATAGGCCCCTGTCGGGGCCGCTAATAGGCAAGGAAATCAACTCACGCCCCTTGGGCGCGCTGCTGCCGCTGGCGGTAGCGCCGGCTGGCGCGCTTTAGAATCGCCTGCTCCTCGTCGGTGAGTTGCTCGAAGCTCACCTCATGCAGGCGGGCCAGAATGTCGTCGACGCGGGCGTCTTCGCGATCCTCCCGCTCGCGCCGTTTCTTATCGAGCACGTCCTGCTGCTTCTGCTGCAGATGCTCGACCAGCACGGCCGCGCGATCGTCTTCGAGCCAGTCGGCGTTCAGCCATTGCTCGTCATCCGACTCCCACTCGTCGATGTCGAGGCCCGCGTCGTACTGTCGCTGCCGCGCCGAGCGATTGCCGCCGTAAACTAGCAGGACCGACGCCACGGCCAGCGGAAACCACGCCGGCAGCACGTCGTTGAGCATCCGGTCCTGCACGATCAGCGCCATCAGCGCGGTCATCGCCGCCGAGCCGTAGCAAATGTGAGCCGCCGCGATCGACGCCGACGCCCGGCCTACCAGCGGCCACAGCATGCTGCGGAGCACTTCGGCGCCGTCGCACGGATGAACGGGCAGTAAGTTCACCAATAACAGCCAGGTGTTAATCCAAATAGTTAGCTGCGCCGCCAAATGCAGCGGAGGCGGATTCAAATCCAACAGCATCGGCGAGAACGGCGAAACCAGGTTGAGCAGATTCCGCTCGCCCGCGATGGCCAACCCGCAGGCCGCCGTCACCATGATCGCCAGGTACGTGAGCGGCCCGGCGACGGCCGTCACTAAATGAGCCGGCGGGTCCGACGGCAAATGCGGCTGCGACCAGCCGCCTGTCGGGCCCAGCACAATGAGATTGGTCCGCCCGCCGACGCGCCGCGCTACCAGAGCCCGCACAACCTCGTGCAAGGCGACGCTCGCGAAAAGAATGGCCAGACCCAGCAGCGCCGAGCGGACCGTCATCGACGGCAGCCCTAGCCGATACTGCGGCGGCATCGTGGCGGCTAACAACACGCAGAGCGCGAACAGCGGGAAGTGCAAGTGAAGGCGAACCTCCACCCCGCGCCAGCGCCCGAGTTGTAAACTCCAGCTTCCTGCGGCGCTGCGATTCATCGTGCTGCCTACCTCTCACGCCAAGGCGACCGCCATGGTTCGACAGCGGCGGCCCACCTTCGCTATCCTATCAATCGCTCGCAAAAACGGCAAACTGAGTTGGTCTGCCCCGCGAGTTACCAGCAAATTCCTTGCCCGCCCGCTAGCCCTTGCAAGCCTTGCATCAAAATGACCGATAGCTCGCCCGATGGCCGCGTATTGCTTTCGACCTCCCGCTTCGATGTCGTCGAAGTCCAGCAGCCTGCCAGAAATGGCGGCACAAGACCGCGACAGATCGTGCGACATCCCGGCGCCGTGCTGGTGCTTCCGCTGCTGGAGGGGGATCGCGTCTGCTTGATTCGCAACGAGCGCGTCGCCATCAGCAAGACGCTCATCGAACTGCCCGCCGGCACGATCGAGCCGCCCGACCCGCCGGCAGAGACGGCCGTCCGCGAACTGAAAGAGGAAACCGGCTACACGGCCCGGCGTTGGCGCGAACTGCCGGGGTTCTATACCTCGCCCGGCGTCATGTCCGAGCGGATGTATGTCTTCGTCGCCGAGGGCCTGACCGCCGGCGACCATGCACGCGAAGAGGGAGAGAACATCGACAATTACATCGTCTCCTGGAGCGAGGCGCTGCAGATGGTCGACCGCGGCGAGATCGAAGACGGCAAGACGATCTGCGCGCTCTTGATGTGGGAACGCCTGCGGCGGAAGTGAGCCAGAGTATCCGTGAGCCGCAACAGCCCCGACCAAGCTTGGTCGGGGCTAGTTGAGGGCGTTCCACTTCAGTGCATGGCCCCTCAAGCGAAGCGCTGCGCAATCTCCCGCCGCAATGGATTCTCATAGAGCACCCGCGCCAAAAGTTCCGGCGACCCGTGAGATTTATCCCCACGGTCAAAATGCCAAGCAGGATCGGTCGGCACGAGCGACTCATCGTACGGCCACGGCGTGAACGGCTCAAAGCCAAGCGCCTTCGACAGCTTGGACGAGTCCAGCGACACATCCCCGGCGCGCGGAGGAATCGGCCCCGCCTCGATCCGCGGACAGCCCATCAGCAGCCGCGGATCGTAGCCGCCGACGCGATTAATGACCTGTGCGATCTCGTACAGCGACAGCCGCCGCGGCCCGCCGGCGTGATACAGGCCCGCCAGGTCGCTCGCTAGCACGCGCTCGAAGAGCAAATTCAAGCAGTCAGTGTACGTCGGCGTGCGCACCTCGTCGAAATACAACGTCGCCGGCCGGCCCTTCTTGAACCGCGACTGAATCCAGTCAATCGCCCCCGCGTGGCCGTTGAAGCTCACGCCCATCGGCAGCGAGATTCGCAGCGTGCAGGCGCGCGGCAGCCAGTCGGCCAGCACCTGCTCCGAAGCGACCATCGTCTTGCCGTAGACCGTCACCGGATCGGTACGATCGTCTTCGCGGTAACCGCCGCCTTCGCGTCCCGCGAACACAAGGTCGATCGACACATGCACCAACCGCACATCGCGGTCGGCAATGATCGACGCGAGATTGATCAGCCCCTCGACGTTCGTCCGCCACGCCAGCCGCGAGTCGAGCTCGCAGGCCCGCAGCGCACAGTTGCCCGCGCAATCTAGCACCGAACGGAACCGCCACTTGTCGAACAGCCG
>DASVCM010000332.1:0-5536 GCA_036381635.1 Lacipirellula sp. | reverse complement strand
ATCGCTTGGATGGGCAGTCCGTCACCTTGCCGTAAGTCACACGGATGAATTTGCGGAGGCGCCGCTCAACCGCATTGGCGGTTATTAGAGGCTGCTGTCGTTTCGCGGTCACTCACTCTCGAGTTCGAACCGCACGTTATGGCTCATGATTGCGGGATCGTCGTTGGCGATTTGCTGGCCAAGGGTAGTTTCTGCGTTGTACTTGGCGGGGATGCTCTCAGTGCCCCCCGACTTCTTGGATATCCGCACCCTGTAAAAGCCGTATTGCATGCCCGCCGGCGTATCGGGTGTGGGGCGGTTCTCCTTAAGAATCGTCGGCGAGGTAATGCCGCGCGGCGAGGTTAATCCCACTGCGGGTTTGACCTCATTTCCCAGGAATGGCGTCGGTTCAAATGTGATCTCGGCGTTGTCGAGCGGTCGTCCATTCATGGTTACTAGTACAGAAATGGACGTGATTCCCGCGCCAGTCGCCTGCCACGATTCTATGCGCTGGACGATCTCGTCTTCTTGAACGGCGTCGTCCTTGTTCGTATCAAGCGTCGCCATCGATGCCTTGAGCGCCGGCGCGGCGTCGAGCTCGCTGCCGGCGATTGAGCCGTCGCCGTCTTTGTCGAACATCTCCATGGCCTGGCTGGCGGCGTCATCCGCGTCAATGCTGGGAGGTTCGATCCGCGAGGGGCCGCTGCTGCAGCCGAGGATGGCGAGAAGGGCGGCCGACCACGCGAGAGGTTTCATGGGATTCCTCAGATCTGATTGGGAAGCGGTGTTCTGGCCGCCTGACGCCGGCGCGGCTCAATCCCGTTGTACCGCACTCGATGTTGGCAAGACAAGCGACGGGGCGGCTTCGCGAAGCCCTATCAAGTCGCTCGTATCTTGAATTGGACCTTTGCGCCCGTTGCGATCTACTGTTCAACTGGCGGAATTGAGGAACAGAAGGTCGCCAAGGACGCAATGAGCTGCCGTTATAATCGTCGCAGGCTCATGCGGCGCGAAGCGCTCGTCCACCGACTTAACTCTAGGGTTGAAGTAATCTTGCGAACGCGGAGGATCACTGCCTGGCTCGAGTCGGCGCCGCCGTGGGCGTTCGCGGCGTATGCCGTGGCGTGTTCGTTTGCGACCTACTTCGCGATGTTTGCGTTTCGGAAGCCGTTCGCGGCGGCGAGCTATGAGGAGGCGAGCTGGTTTGGCGGCGCCGTGGGGCTGAAGACGGCGCTGGTGATCGGGCAGGTGTGCGGCTATGGGTTTGCCAAGCTGCTGGGGACGAAGTTTGTGTCCGAGACGCGGCGGCGCTGGAGGGCGCCGCTGTTGGTGGCGATGATCCTGGCGGCGCAAGGCGCGCTGGTGCTGTTTGCCGTCGTTCCCGGCTCGTGGAAGCCGGTGGCGATGTTCCTCAACGGCGTGCCGCTGGGGATGGTGTGGGGGCTGGTGGTGTGGTACCTCGAGGGGCGGCGGTCGTCGGAGATTCTGCTGGCGGGGCTCAGTTGTTCGTTCATTCTGGCCAGCGGGGCGCTGAAGGACGTCGGGCGGGCGGTGCTCGAAGGGGCGGACGTTCCGCTGCTGGGGGCGACGTTTGCGAATCCGCTGCCGCCGATCGGCGAGTACTGGATGCCGGCGGCGGTCGGCGCGATGTTTCTCACGCCGTTTATTCTTACGGTGTTCATGCTCGACCAGTTGCCGGACCCGGCGCCGCGCGACATTGCGGAGCGCTCGCTGCGCGAGCCGATGGACGCGCGGATGCGGATCGACTTCCTGCGGCGTTTCCTACCCGGGATGGCGCTGCTGCTGGCGACGTACTTCCTCGTGACGGCGTTTCGCGACTTTCGCGATAACTACGGGGTCGAGATCTTTACCGAGCTTGAGTACGCGTACGCGGACGATCCGACGATCATCTCGCGCTCCGATCTGTACGTCGGTCTCGGCGTGGCGGCGGTGCTGGCGATGCTGTATTTCGTGCGCGACAATCGGCTGGGGCTGTTGGCGGTGTTCGGCGTGATGACCAGCGGCGTGCTGCTGTTGGGGGGCGCCACCTGGCTGCACGGGCGCGGCACGATCGACGGCTTTTGGTGGATGACGCTTATTGGCCTCGGCTCCTATCTGACGTACGTGCCCTACGGGTCGGTGCTGTTCGACCGCGTGATTGCTTCGACGCGCACCGCCGGCACGGCGGTGTTTGCGATCTATGTGGCCGACACGCTGGGGTACGCCGGTACGATTAGCGTGATGCTGACGAAGGATTTGTGGGCGGCTGAGTCGTCGAAGCGCGAGTTCCTGCAGGCGTTTGCGTACGGGTTGGCCGTCTTTGGGGCGGCGTGCCTGGCGGGGAGCGCCGTTTATTTCGGTCGTGCCGCGCGTAGGACGGCGGGCTGATTGGCGGCCGTTGGCGGGCTTGGTCGCCGATCGTTCAGCGCGTTCGATCTCGTTCCAGTTTGCGCCGCGGCTAGCGGCGTGGCGCCTTCGCGGCGACAGGGGCGCTCCTGCTGGCGCGTCCCGCAGTAGGCTCCGTCTGCCCGCTTCTCACTGCTGGACTAGCCAGCAGTGGCACTCTCGTGAGTGCCATCAGCCGTGTCGAATCGGCGACGCCGGTTAATTCGGAGCGATCGGTCGTTTTCGAAGCGTCGCCGCTATCTTGCCCAGCTTGGCATGCGCGTTGCGGCGCAAGGCCCGGATATTGCGGGTCGCATCGATCCCGCCGAGCGATAGTGTACACGTTTCGCGCAGACGCGAAGCGCGGCGGCATTTCCCACCTTCGGAACGATTGTAAGGAGCTTGAAATGAGAACCTCATTGAGAATCGCTGCCTTTGCGGCGATCGCCGTTGGCGCGGCCAACCTGGCGATGGGCCAGGGCCCGGTCCGCGAAGGGCTGCGCGACGTCGGCCAGGCGACGGCGAATGTGGCGCGCGGCGTGGCCCAAGGGACGGCGAACGTGGCCCGCGGCGTGGGCGACGCGGCCGTCGGTACGGTGCGCGCGACAGGCGATGCGCTGACGCCGGCCACCCCGTATCAGGCCCGCGGCGGCGAAGGAATCGACAACAGCCGCGACGCGCGTTGGCGCTTCAGCCGGCACAATGGCGAATGGTGGTATTACAACAACGACGATCAGTGGATGTATCACCGCGATGGCGAGTGGCAACAGTTCTCGCAGGACGAGTTCCAACCGCTGAACCAGAATCAGCAGTTCGCGCAAGGCGGCCAGCAGTTCCAGAACCAGCAGTTCCAGGGAGAGTATCAGGCTGGCTATCGCGGAATGGACCAGGGCTTTGCTCAGCCGGTGCGGCATGATCGGTTTGGTCGCGCGTACATCTGCGACAACGGTCAGGCCGTGTATCTTGATCAGGGACAGAATGTTCAGGGCCAGGCCATGTACGGCCAGGGCCAAGTGATCCAGGATCAAGGTCAGTTCGCGCCGACGCCTGCGCAGCCGCAAGAGCACAGCGTCGCGCGGCAGAACCTTGATCAGCCGAACCAGCAAAATCTGGATCAACAGAACCTGAACCAGCAGCAGCCGAACCAGCAGAACCTCGACCAGCAGGCCGCTCCGCCGCAACCGGCGCAGCCGCCGCAGGGCGAGATTCAGCAGGGCGCCGCGCTCCAGTCGGATCAGGCGACGATCCAGTCGAGCGCCGCAGCGACCGCCCCGGCGCCGGCGACCGGCGGCCAGATCAGCGGTGACGCCGATGCGGACGTGTCCACCGCACCGTCGGGTCCGAACGACACGAGCACCCAGGCGCAGGGCGATCCCGCGTCGCCGCGCGAGATCAATAACAACCCGACCTCGGAGACTCACGGGGCTACGCAGAACCCAGGTCGCTAGCTCTTGATCGTTCCCGGTAAGACGCGGCTTCCGTACGCGGCAGCCGCGTTGGCCGGTCGTACGAAAGCTCGCCTTGCACTTGTGCGGGGCGAGCTTTTTCTATGCGCGGAGTCATGGAATCACGCAATCGACGACGTACACGGGCCGGATCCCTTCGGCGGACCTCAGGACAGTCTCACGAGGTGACAGGGTTCGGGCAGGCGCACCGAACCGTGCGGCGGCCTGTTGGGTCTTGTCGCTGCAGGATACTATGGAGGATTAGCCACGTTCGTACCCTCCTGGATCGCCATGTCTACCGCTGCGGTTGCCGACAAGACTCAACAACTCGAAGCCCTGCTGGATGAGCGGATCCTGGTGCTCGACGGCGCGATGGGGACGCAGATCCAGGCGCTGGGGCTCGACGAGGCGGCGGTCCGCGGCGAGCGGTTTGCGGATCACCACAAGGATCTCAAGAACTTCGCCGACTTCCTTTGCCTGACGCGGCCTGACGACATCACCGCGATTCATCGCCGCTATCTCGAGGCCGGCGCCGACATCGTTACCACGAACACGTTCGGCGCGAGCCCCGTCGGCATGGAGGAGTTCGGCCTGCCGCTGGACCTGGTGGCCGAGATCAACGCCGCGGCGGCGGCGTGTGCGCGCTCCGCGGTCGAGGAGTTCAACGAGCGGACGCCTGACCGGCCGCGGTTTGTCGCCGGGTCGATCGGCCCGACGACCAAGCAGACGGCCATCAGCACGAAGGTGGACGACCCGGCCTACCGGGCCACCACGTTCGACGAGATGGCCGAGTCGTACTACGCCCAGGTCGCGGCGCTCGTGGAGGCGGGCGTCGATATTCTGCTCCCGGAGACGGTGATCGATACGCTCAACCTCAAGGCGTGCCTGTTTGCCATTCAGCGGTACTTCGACGAATCCGGCAACCGCGTGCCGGTAATGGTGTCAGGAACCTTTGATAAGGGCGGGGCGACGTTCGTTTCGGGGCAGTCGATCGAGGCGTTCTGGAACGCGGTGTCGCACTTCCCGATGTTGTCGGTCGGGATGAACTGTGCGCTCGGGCCGGACGTGATGCGGCCGCACATCGAGGCGCTGTCGCTGGTGGCGCCGGTGCGGATCAGTTGCCATCCGAACGCCGGACTGCCGAACGAGATGGGGCAGTTCGATCTCGGCCCCGACGCGATGGCGCGGATGGTCGGCGAGTATGCCGATAACGGTTGGGTGAATATTCTGGGCGGCTGCTGCGGGACGACGCCGGCGCACATTGCGGCGATTGCCAAGCGGCTCGAGAAGCTCAAGCCCCACAAGCAGACGAAGGTCGAGTCGTGGCTGCGGCTGAGCGGCACGCAGCCGATGACGCTGCGGCCCGAGAGCAACTTTCTGATGATCGGCGAGCGAACGAACGTCACCGGCTCGAAGAAGTTTGCGCGGCTGATCAAGAGCGAGAGCTACGAGGAGGCGATCGAGGTCGCGCGGCAGCAGGTCGAGGGGGGCGCCAACGTCATCGACGTGAACATGGACGAGGGCCTGCTCGACGGCGAAGCCGCGATGGCGAAGTTCCTGCGGCTGATCGCCGGCGAGACCGACATCGCCGCCGTGCCGGTGATGATCGACAGCAGCAAGTGGTCGGTGCTGGAGGCGGGCCTCAAGGCGGTGCAGGGCAAAGCGATCGTCAACTCCATCAGCCTGAAGGACGGCGAAGAGGAGTTTTTGCGCCGTGCGCGGCTCTG
>DASVCM010000331.1:0-3193 GCA_036381635.1 Lacipirellula sp. | reverse complement strand
AAGGTGAGCCGGCCAAATCGCTGGGCGTCGACGGCCTGCTTCAGCAGCTTCGACGAATCGTGGAACCGCGACGGAAAGATCGACGAGAGCTTCACGCCCGCTTTGTCGCAGGCGTCGATGATGCGATCGCACTTCTTGAGCGTGATCTCCAGCGGCTTCTCGACGATGACGTGCTTGCCGGCCTTGGCGGCGGCGACCGCCGGGTCGGCGTGAGCGCCGCTGGGGGTGGCGATCGTCACGGCGTCGACCGCTTTGTCGGCGAGCATGTCGGCGAGCGACTCGTACGGCGTGCAGCCGAACTCTTTGGCCAATGCTGCGGCGCGACCGGGGGTGTTATCGCAGCAGGCGACGAGCCTCGCGCCCCGGACATCGGCGAGGGCTTTGGCGTGGAAGCGGCTGATCATGCCGGCGCCGATGATTCCGAAACCGATGGGCATTGGGGGCGAGCTCCGGGGAGGGTTCAGGGTCACGAGTCGGGACGCCCATGCTGAACCGGTATTCTTAGCGGACCCCTCGGCGGACCTCGGGGTGACAGGGTTCATTGACGGGTCGTATTATGCGTTCCACCGCCCGACATCTGTAGGGGAAAAGTTATGGCCGCCCGTGATGATCCGCCGCCGTCGCGTTCGACGGGGGTGTACGCGCCGCGGCTGCACGTGGTGCTGGTGCGGCCGGAGATTCCTTACAACACTGGCAGCGTCGGGCGGACGTGCGTGGCCGTGGGGGCCAAGCTGTGGCTGGTGCGGCCGCTGGGGTTTCGCGTGGACGACTACTACCTGCGGCGGGCCGGGCTGGATTATTGGCAGCACCTGGTTTGGGAGGTGGTTGACGATTGGGCGGAGCTTACGGCGCGGCTGCCGGCGGAGCGACACTGGTACTTCACGAAGCGCGGCGTGCGGCCGCATACCGAGCCGACTTTTGCGGAGGGTGATGCGTTTGTGTTCGGCTCGGAATCGCAAGGCCTGCCGGCGGAGATTCTCGCGGGGCGGACCGAGCGGTGCTTGCGGATCCCGACGCGGCCGGAGGTGCGGAGCCTCAATTTGAGCAACAGTGCGGCGGTGGCGGCGTACGAGGCGCTGCGGCAGTGGGCTATCTAGCCGGGCCATCCTGGCCGGGCGAGCTTTAGAAATACTCGAATGCGCCGAGCCAGGATGGCTCGGCTATATAATGGGGGTCGCGGCATGATCGGCATAATTGGGCGAAGCCTCACGCGGCGGCAACTTGATTGACGAAATGCAGTTGTATCAGTGGCTTGACGCAATTCAACGCGGCGGCCCTCTCCTTAATCGGGACGATCAGGGAGGGGTGATGGGAAGCGTGGACCAGCGCCGCCCCCTCCCCAGCACTCGCCACAAGGGGGAGGGAGCCGGAGGATTCACGAGAAAACTCGCGGTAATTGACGATTGGGGGCCGAGAAGTCACGATAGGGCCTACTCGTCACGGGATTGGGATGGCTATGACTCTGGTTAGCGGCTTCGAGAAGATCGTCCGGCAGCAGGAGCCGCTCGCCCAGCGTACGTGGCTCCGGCTGGGGGGGCCGGCCGAGTTCTTCGCCGAGCCGAATTCCGTTGATGAATTGGCCGCTTTGGTCCGCCGCTGCCGGAACGAGGACGTGCCGATCCGGCTCTTGGGCGGTGGCTCGAACCTGCTGGTTCGCGATGAGGGCGTGCCGGGGATGGTCGTGAGCCTGACCAGCCCGGCGTTTTCGCAGATTCGCATTACCGGATCACGGGTTACGGCGGGCGGCGGGGTAAAGCTGGCCCACGCGATTAGTGAAACGGTGCGCTCCGGGTTGGCCGGGCTGGAGCCGCTGGTCGGCATTCCGGGAACGATTGGCGGCGCCCTGCACGGCAATGCCGGCAGCCGGGCCGGCGACATCGGCCAATGGGCCTTCCGGGCGACCGTGATGACGCGGTCCGGCGATATTCTCCACCGCAACCGCGAGGACCTGGTCTTCGCCTATCGCCAGAGCAGCCTCGACGAGTTGGTGATCCTCAGCGGCGAGTTCGAGCTGGAGCCGGACGACCCCGCGCAGCTCACCAAGCGGATGCAGAAGCAGTGGATCATCAAGAAGGCGGCCCAGCCGCTGTCGCATCAGAACGTGGCGTGCGTCTTCAAGAACCCCCGCGGGATGAGCGCCGGGGCGCTGATTGAGCAAGCCGGCCTCAAGGGGACGCGCGCGGGGGCCGTCGAGGTAAGCCAGCGGCATGCGAACTTCATCGTGGCCGCAGAGGGCGCTTCGAGCCAGGATGTGCTGCGGCTGATTGATCTGATCCGCAGCCGCGTGGCCGAGCGGCTCGGGGTGGAATTGGAGACGGAGTTGGAGATTTGGTGAGCGTTAATGCGCTCCGCTTCGGCGGACCTTCGCGTCGCGCTAACACGAGGCGGGCGTTGCCGTCGGGTTAGCCGCAGCGCAATAGCGGAGCGCGACAGCTCGAAACCAACGCACGGAGGTGTTGGCTTGGCTCGCAGTAGTACGAAGACGGATGCGGCAACCGCGACGGCTAAGCCGCAAGCGGCCGGCGCCCATCCGCTGACGCGACGGCGCGGCAAGGTGCTCGTCGTTCTGGGCGTCGCACTTTTTTTTGGCCTTGGCGTGAAGGCGGTGTGGCAGAAGGCCGCGCCGATCGTGGCCAACCGCGAGCGGTACATTCTGCCCGCCGAACGCATCACGATGACGCCGCAACCGGAGTGGATCGTCGCCGAGGTGTGCGGGCAGGTGATTCACAACTCGGGGCTCGACGGGCGGCTGTCGATTCTCGACGCCGACTTTGCGCAGAACGTACGGCATGCGTTTGCGCTCCATCCGTGGGTGGCGTCAGTCGAGCGTGTGCAGAAGGACTTTCCGCCGGCGGTGCATGTCGAGGTGACATATCGGCGGCCGGTGGCCGTGGTGGAAACGGCCAGCGGCGAGCTGCTGCCGGTGGATGCGAGCGGCATTCATTTGCCGGCGGAGGACGTCCCGCTCATTCGCCGGCAGTATTTACCGCGGATCACGGGAGTTGTCGGCCAGCCGCCGATTGGGCAGAAGTGGGCGGATGCGCGCGTTGAGGGGGCGATCGAGATCGTCACGCTGCTGGGCGAGAATTGGGAGCCGCTCCACCTGGCGGCGATCTCGCCGCGGGCGCGGCCGGAGATTCGCGGCGAGCGGCGGTTCTTCGTGTACGACATCGTCACGCGCGGCGGGACGCAG
>DASVCM010000330.1:0-3029 GCA_036381635.1 Lacipirellula sp. | reverse complement strand
CGGGGCTCGCCCCGCGCCCGCCGCGAGCGGCGGGGCAAAATGTGCCAAGTGAGTGCGTTCATTTCGCTAGCACTCGGACACGATGGAAACCGGCGTGCGTCAATTCGTCGCAACGCCGCTTCGGGCCGCGGACTGTTAGGTTTTCTTAACCGCGCTTGTAGCGTTTCTCACATCCTCCTAAGATGCATGGCTACTTAGAGAAGGCTGCTGCCAGCGGATTTCTTCTCACTTTTCGATCGCTATATCGGAATGCGATCTTTATCAACGAGGCGAGGGAGTCGGAGGGCCCCGGGACGGGCCGACCTCGCGGTGCGGAGTCGAGGGTCATGGTCGACGTGGCGGATGTGTGTGGGGATTGGGGAGTTGAAGTTGATCGCGGGCCGGATTGGTTGTTCGTTCGCCTCCACCCGGGAAAGCAAGAACCCGAGGGCGTGGCCGACAAGCTGTGGTCGATCGCCGATCGGCATTTCATCTATCGGCTGGTGCTGGAGATGGACCAGCTTGAGATGCTGCCCAGCCGGTTGATGGGGCAGCTCGTGATGCTGCAAAAGCGAATGTTGCAGCGTGAGGGGGCCCTGCGGCTATGCGGATTGAACGACGACTGCGAGCAGGCGCTTCACTTCTGCCGGCTGGACAGTGCGCTGCCGAACTACGAGAACCGCGAAGACGCGGTGATGGGCCGGCGCCATCGGCAACCGGCTGCGTGTGCGACGTAGGGGTGCGGCTTCGAGCGCTAATCTCAAATTAGCCGCGAGCCAATGGCTCGCCGGGGCGTCGGAGAACGCGCTGCCATAGGTCCACTCCGCCACTACGTCGACTCCGCTTCGCCGGCGGGCTGTTAGCCCGCGGCTACTGAAGTTGCGGCCGCTAGCCGCAGGCTTTGCGGAGCTCGCGGAGGACTTTGAGCGTCGGTTTGGCGTTGCCGCCCCCGTCGAACAGGCCGCCGTGCGGGAACTCATGCGGCTCGTCGTCGGCGAGCTGGTTCCACAAGAGCACCTGCACGCTGGTGCGTGATAGCAACAGCGGCGCGACCGACGCTGCCCAGCCGGCTTGCGGGTTTTGCTCGACATCGCCGCTTGGGTGGATCAGCTCGGCCTGGATGTTCCGCGCGGCCTTCGGATCTTCGTCGTCGCGATCCGGCGCCGAGAGAAACATCATCAGCGGCAGCCCGAGCTGGCTCCACTGGTCGACGAGCTTGCCATATTCGAACGCCGGGCGATGGGCGCTGCCGCGCGGCCAATAACCAGCGTTAATCTCCAGGCCGAATCCCGAAATGCCAAGGTCGGCCCGCACGAGTGCATCTGCGTAGTGGAGCGGAGCGAGCTCGTGCTCCTGGTCGACGAGATATTCGCCCCAAGGCTGGTCGAACGAAACGACCGTCGGCGTCCGAGGATCGAGCTTGCGCACGATCTGCACGGCGTGGGCGACCAGGTTTAACCGAGTTTCTTCGCTGAGCGAGAGGAGCTGCCCGTTGTTCACGCGCGAGGCGACGTGCCACAGGTGGACGCGGCCGGAGTAGCGGGCGACCACCGCCCGGACATGGTCGAGCAGCAGCCGGACGAGGTTATCCTCATCCCCTTCCCAGAGATACATCCAGTCGGGGACGCCGCGGTCGTCGAACCGCAAGAGCGGCCCGGCGGCGACCTTGATGCCGGCCGTCTGGCACCAGCCGAGCTGCTCGTCGGTCGGCTTCCAATCGCGGCGGCCTTCGCGAGATTCGATGGCTCGCCAACCGACCGGAAGCTGGACGATGCTGCAGGCTTCGAGCAACTTCCGCCGGATCGCGACGGGAGGGGCCGTCGGCCCGAGCGAGACGCCCATCAGCATGGCGACCGGCGTTTGTCGCTGGCGGGCGCCGATGGATTGCTCGGCGTAGGCACGGACCAGATCGTCGGCAACGTGGAGCGCGGCGGCTATGGCCTGATTGGCGAAGTCCGCGGCCGTCGCCACGTCGTCCTGCGAGGTGGCGGCGCGGGAGAATAACTTCGTTGCTGCGTGGAGCCGCTCGCTCATCTCGGGCGGCGTCTTCAGCCCCAGCCATTCCCAGATGAACAGCCGCGAACGGATGCGCTGGATCAGCCCGCGGGCCAGCTCGACATCGAGCAGGTACGGTTCGTCGCGCTCCATGAGCGTGGTCGTGCCGAGGAGGTGCTGGCCATGGGCGTCGACCTTCCACGGCACATAGACGTACCCGGAGTCGTCCACTTCGCGCTGGACGACGAGCTCGTCGCCGATCCAGGCGGAGGAAGTCGCCCAGGGGATGTCTTCGGAGCCGGCGACGTAGATGCGTGCCAAGCCGCCGTCGGGAATGCGGTCGCGCCGATGCAGACGAAACCGCATCTGTCCCATGTTCGAGCGCCTATCTAAGTGGCCAGGGCAAGAGTTGATGGATCGCCGTCGTGGCGAAGGTGCGGGCGCTCGCTTGCTCCGGCAATCTGGCGATGGCGACGCTGAGTTAGCGAGAAGTTTAATTTTAGTGCGGTTGCGCAGGGGTCACAAGCGCGCGGCGGGTGCGATATACTCGGTGGCGCCGAACCGTTTGAAGCGGATGCCGATCTACGAGTGCCACTTCTGGATCCGTCCAGTAGTGGAGCAGCGGGCGCCAGCTTCGCACTGCTGGACGAGCCAGCAGTGGCATTCCCGCCAAGCCGAAGGCCAACCATGTCAGCCGTCGTCGAAACCGATTTGCCGGGCTTGCCGGTCACCCGCGGCAAGGTTCGCGACGTGTATGACCTGGGCGATCGGTTGCTCCTGGTCAGCACTGATCGGATCAGCGCCTTCGACTGGATTCTGCCGACGCCCATTCCCGACAAGGGCCGGGTGCTCACGCAGGTGAGCAACTACTGGTTCGGCCGGCTCGACGTGCCGCATCATTTGCTGGAAACCGACGTCACGAAGATGGACTTGCCGGCGGGGGTCGATCTGGAGACGCTTGCCGGGCGCACCGTGCTGGTCCGCAAGACCGAGGTCGTGCCGATCGAGTGCGTGGTGCGGGCGTACCTTTCGGGTTCTGCCTGGAGCGAGTATCA
>DASVCM010000329.1:0-2664 GCA_036381635.1 Lacipirellula sp. | reverse complement strand
GACACGACGCCGCCGGGCAACAACTTTGATTTCCGGACCGGCATCGCGTTCTACGGTCTCGATCGCGACCATGCGGGCAACAATTGGGACGAAGCGACCATCACGTATCTGACTGCTCCTGGAATGGACAACGGCGGCGCGCCAGGCGGCGATTTCAATAACGGGACGAAGGACCTCAACACGACGGATCCCGACGGCGGCGGCCCGCTGCGGGCGCCGCTCGTTCCGCTGGGAGTTCAGCTTCTACCGGTTGTGCCGCCGCAAAACCGCCTGCCGGTCGGCGGCGAATTGATTTTCAGCAGCGACGCTCTGTCGCAATTCGTGGGCGATGCACTGAATGACGGGAAGACGACGGTGACGATCGTCGCGAATGTGGTTCACGACGGAAAAATTCCGGTCAGCTCCTGGAAGAACTTCAACTACCTATTCAATCCCAAGGAGCAGACCACGCTCAACACCGATACGGGATACGATGCGGACGTCAACGATCCGAACAATCCCCTGGGCAGTCCGTGGTCGGGGGCCAGCAACGCTACCAGCGCGAACGGGTTCTCACCCTTCTCGCCGCAGCTCATCTTGGTCCCCGAGCCCAGCAGCCTGGCCATGCTCGGACTCAGCATGGCTACAGCCCTGCTTGGCCGCCGTCGCCGGTAAGTCGAACGTGGTTCGGCTTTCATGAGCTGAGAGCTGGCGTCCGCGGCAAGCGCGGACGTCAGTGCAGGGACTGCAATCACGTTTAGGGCGAATCCCAACATTTGGGACGCCGCAGGAAACCGCTGCGCGATTCTTTTTCGCGAGGCGTCCGCCCAACAGACGCGCGAACGCGCCGAAGTCACGCGCAGATGATTAGAAGGAATGAGGGCATGAGAAGCGGAAAGATTGGTTCCATCATTGGGGCCGCGGCTGTTTGTGTTTCTTGTCTGAACCCCGCGGCGGCTCAACTCACCGAATACGTCTGGGACAGCAGCAAGACGGGAAGCCAACTGTGGCAGCAATCCGCCAACTGGTCGCCGACGGGCTTCCCCAACGGGCCGCTCCACACGGCCAACTTGTCCCGCCCGTTGGCGGCAGGCTTGGATGCGAACATCGGCGCCGGCGTGATCGTCGCTGGCCTCAAAATGGGGGGGACGGCCGGGCCGGTCACGACGACGGTCTCCACCGGCGCTGGCGGGCTGCTGACGTTCCGCAACGACGATATGGCCCCGGTCCAGACGGCGAACGCCGACTTCGACGGCGATTCCTTTGTCAGCGGCGCCGATCTGCTGATCTGGCAGCGCGGTCTCGGCCTTACGGGACAGCTCAATAACAACCAGGGCGACGCCGACGCCGATACGGTCGTCGACGGCGATGATCTCGACGTATGGAAGGACCAATTCGGGCAAGGCACGGAGGCGTTCAGCCAGGGGAGCGCGTTTATTGATTCATCCGGCGTTATTGGCTCGATCAACACGATTAGCGCCGGCGTTCACTCGGACAACGAGCAAATTGAGATCGCCGGCAGCCGCGATCTCACGATCAGCGGAAACTTTAGCTACAACGGCGACCCCAACAACGCCGGCATCAGCGCATCGGCGCTGCGCGTGATTTCCCCGGGCCTGACCGTGACGCTCGCCGGCAGCGTAGTGATGAACAATTCCGATGCGCTTGAAGGCGTCGATTTTCAGTTCAATGACAGTGAACGAAACCAAGGAACGCTCGTCATTAATGGCATCATGAGCGGCACAGGCGATATTGCCATCGGCTCGGCCAGCAATGCCGCGCGGCTGCCCTTAGGCACGGTCGTGCTGAACGGCGCCAACACATTTACCGGCAGCATCCGCGCCGGGCGCGGCAATCTCGTCCTCGGCCACGACAACGCCCTTGGCGTTGACGGCGCCACGCTGGCCGCCTACCGCCAGGCGGGTCCGGCTAATCAGTTTGGCTACAATCTGATCTCCGACGACGACGATCGGGTGATCTCGAATCCCATGGTCATCGCCCAATGGCAGACCGTCAAAGGCGAACATTCGTTGGAGTGGGCCGGCGAGATCGAACAGACCAATAACCGCGGACTCATTAATCTGCTGCCGGCGGGAAAAGAGCTCAAGCTCAGCGGCCGCGTCAATATCTTCGAAGAAGCAGAATCCGGCGTTCAGCGCCGATTTGAGATCCACGGCACAGGGACCACCCGAATGACCGGCAGCATTCGGGATCTGCCGGACGATGCTATGGAGTTTCCCGAGGACCATCGCCTGGTCAAGCGCGGCACGGGGGCGCTGATTGTGGACGTTGCGGCCGGCGATAACAACCACGTCGGCGACGACGTCATTTATATGGGCAACTGGCATTACACCGACAACGATTCGCTCAACGTCGGCGGCGGCCAGATTCAGTCTTACGGCGGCGCCATCGGCGTCGACGCGGGCGTCAGCAACAACACCGATTTCCTGTCGCGCATTCGGACGACGAGCGTGGGCGGCCTGCAGCTGGCGCCCAGTGACGCGGGCGCGACGCTTGACTTCACCAGCACGCTGGCCAATGCGGCTAACATGACGGTCGCCGCCCCGGAGACCGGCCTTAGCTTTACTGGAACGATCATTCCTGCCGGCGGCCGATATCAACTCGGCGGCGGAACGGGGACGCTCACCCTGCCGAATGCTCAGCTCACCGGCTCGAACCGGCTGG
>DASVCM010000328.1:0-3254 GCA_036381635.1 Lacipirellula sp. | reverse complement strand
ATACAACGTTCGTCGCCCCGCTGTCGCCGGAGAGGCGGATTTCATCCAGCCTGTCCATTCTGAGCGAGATTACGCTGGACGCAGGCGCGACCTGGCTTAGCGCCGACAGCGCGATTAATCTGGTGCAGACGCCGGAGCCGTCGTCGATCGGGCTGGCCGGCGTGTGCCTGGTCGGCGCTGTGGGACTTACGCGTGGTAGACGGCGCGAACCAGGGCGTTGTCCTAAGGCGGTCTAGCAGGAGCAGGCGGATCGCATGCGAATTGGCATCTTTGCGGACACGCACGATCATCTGGCGAACATCGCCCGGGCGGTCGAGCGGTTCAACGATGAGCGGGTAGAGGCGGTGCTGTTTGCCGGGGATTTGGTGTCGACCATTGCCGTGCCGCCGCTGCGGAAGTTGCACGCCCCCTTCGTGGGTTGTTATGGCGACAACGAGGGAAACAAGATCGGGTTGCAGAGCGGCATGCGCCTGGTGGGAACGCTTGCCGAGCCGCCGGTGCGGTGGACGGCGGCCGACGGGACGCGGGTGGTGCTGGCTCACATGAAGCGGCAGCTTCGCGGCGTGGAGGACTACGACGTCGCCGTCTTCGGCCATACGCACAAGCCGCGAGTGGAGCGGGACGACTGCGGGCGGCTACACATCAACCCCGGCGAGACCAGCGGCTGGACGTATGGGCGGCCGACGATTGCGATTCTTGATACGGAGACGCGGGAAGTCGTCATATTGGATTTGCTGCCGGAAGGAAGTTTCGGGGCCGAGGCTGGCGGCGCCGGGCGGTTGCACGTTGGGCGGGGTTCTGCCTGCGGTGAAGGACGCATTTGAGGAAGCTGAGCGGACCCCTCGGAGGACCTCGGGGTGACAGGGTTCAGGCCAGATCGACCCGGACCGGCTCGCGATTGACGGTGGGGTGGCCGGCTGATAGAAAAAGTGGTTTCGCCCAGAATCCAGCCCTACCGCTAGTCCAGGAGTCAAATCCACGTGAGTGCCAGTGAAAGAAAGCGTGAGCTGCGCCGCCGCCGTTCGCGTCGTGAGAAGCTTGATAAGCTGAAGGCCAAGTTGCCGAAGGCGACGCAGTCGGAGAAGACCGAGATCGCCCGCAAGCTGCGCGAGCTGACGCCGGGGGCCGAGGAGTTGATTGAGCGCTGGAAGCTCGCCGAAGCCGGCCGGTAATGTAGTCCTCTCGCTCCGCGAGAGGAGCATCTCGCGGAGCGAGATGCCTACACTTAGCGCTGCACTTCGAACTCGACGTCGATCGGCTCGTCCTCGCCCTGCCCCTCCCTGCGGCCGAAGGTAAACTCCTCGCCTTCGAAGCCGACGACGATCGTTGAACCTTCAGGGTACTCCCCGCGCAGTAGCTCGCTGGCCAGCGGATTCTGGATCGAGTTCTGAATCACGCGCTTCACCGGCCGGGCGCCGAACGCCGGGTCGTAGCCCATCGCCGCGATTTGGTTCCGCGCGGTCTTGGTCACTTCCAGCTTCAGGCCGCGCTTCGCGAGGATTCGCTCCAGCCGCACGAGCTGCAGATCGACGATGTTCGCGACCTGCGACCGATCGAGCGGGTGGAACACGATCACGTCGTCGATGCGGTTGAGGAACTCCGGCAGGAAACGCGCCTTGAGCGCCTCGTCCAGCGCGTCGCGCATCTCCACCTGCGTGCCCCCCTCCTTGGCGATCTCCTGGATGAGCTGGCTGCCGACGTTCGAGGTCATCACCACGATTGTGTTCGTGAAATCGACCGTGTGGCCGTGATTGTCGGTCAGCCGGCCGTCGTCGAGCACCTGCAGCAGGATGTTAAAGACGTCGCGGTGGGCCTTCTCGATTTCGTCGAGCAGCACGACCGAGTACGGCCGGCGGCGAACCGCTTCGGTCAGTTTGCCGCCTTCTTCGTAGCCAACGTATCCCGGCGGGGCGCCGATGAGCCGGCTCACGGTGTGCTTCTCCATGAACTCGCTCATGTCGATGCGGACCATCGCGCTGTCGTCGTCGAACAGCGTCTCGGCGAGGGCCTTGCACAGTTCGGTCTTGCCGACGCCCGTGGGCCCGCAGAACAGAAACGAGCCGATCGGGCGGTTCGGGTCCTGCAGGCCGCTGCGGCTGCGGCGGACGGCGTTGGCGACGGCCTCGACCGCTTCGTCCTGGCCGACGACGCGCTGGTGGAGCCGCTCTTCGAGCACCAGCAGCTTGGCCTTTTCGGCTTCCATCATGCGGCTCACGGGGATGCCGGTCCACGCGCTCACGACTTCGGCGATTTCGTCGGGACCGACTTCCTGGCGAAGGAGGCGCTTGCGCTCCTTGGCCCCGTCGGACTGCGCGGCCGCCGCTTGCCGTTTGTCCATTTCGTCGAGCTGCGCGTCGAGTTTTCGCCGCTGTACGTCGAGCTCGTAGAGCCGCTGGTACATCTCTTCGCCAACGGGCTGGCCGATTGATTGGCGTTCCTTGATCGCGGCGGAGAGTTGGTCGTACTCGTGATCGAGCTGCTGTGCCTGCTGCCGCACCTGGGCGACGTCGCCCATGCCGAGCTTTTCGCTCTCCCATTGCTCACGCAGGTTGGCCAACTCTTTGCGCAGCTCGTCCATTTCCTGGTTGATTTCTTCGAGGCGCTGCTGGGCGTGCTCTTCCTCCTCGTCGGCAAGCTGGCGGGCGGCGAGCTCCAGTTGCGTGAGTCGCCGCTGGAGCTTGTCGATCTCCTCGGGGACGCTCTCCAGCTCCATCGCCAGCCGGCTGGTCGCTTCGTCCATCAGGTCGATCGCCTTGTCCGGCAGGAAGCGGTCGGTGATGTAGCGGTTCGACAGCTCGGCCGCGGCAACAAGCGCCGAGTCGCGGATTTTGACGCCCTTGTGGTGGGCTTCGTACCGCGGCTTGAGGCCGCGGAGGATGGCAATCGTGTCCTCGACGCTCGGCTCGCCCACGTACACCGGTTGGAACCGCCGCTCCAGCGCCGCGTCCTTCTCGATGTACTTGCGGTACTCGTCGAGCGTCGTGGCGCCGACGCACCGCAGCTCGCCGCGGGCGAGCGCGGGCTTTAGCAGGTTCGCCGCGTCGTTGCCGCCTTCGGCCGCGCCGGCGCCGACGACCGTGTGGAGCTCGTCGATGAACAGGATGATCCGGCCCTGCGAATCCTGCACTTCGCGGAGCACGGCCTTCAGCCGCTCTTCGAACTCGCCGCGGAACTTCGTGCCGGCGATGAGCGCGCCCATGTCGAGCGCTATCACCCGCTGGTTCTTCAGGCTCTGCGGCACGTCGTTGTGGACG
>DASVCM010000327.1:0-4220 GCA_036381635.1 Lacipirellula sp. | reverse complement strand
CGAAGTACTGGCGGCCCGCGTCGGTGCGGCAGAACATCAGCAGTCGGCCATCGGAAAGTTCCACCACGCCCGGCTCTTGCAGGCCAGTCTTCACGTCGCGGCTGGTTCTAGTGCCGCCGCCGCGGCGCCAGGTGCGGCCGTGGTCGTCGGAGAGGAAGCAGACGGCCTCGGCGTAGGCGGCGTGCTTCGTCGGGGTGTTGTCGACGTGGTGAGCGGCGGGAACGACGAGCCGGCCGGTGGAGAGTTGCAGGACGCGGTCGTTGTTGACGACGTAGTAGCCGGCTTCGTTTTCCGGAATGATTTCGACCGGCTCCGACCAGGATTTGGCCTCGTCTTTTGAAAATCGCACTATGGGCCGCAGGTCGACCGGCGAGTTCTTGCGGAGGTAGAACAGGGCGATCTCGCAGGTGGGAAGCCGCTCGAGTGAGACGCTCATCACGTTCTGCCGGCCCTCGTTGGCGACGACCTCGACGCTCTCGCCGGTCCACGTGGCGCCGCCGTCGCTGGAGAAGCGCCCCGCGAGATACGCCGGGTCGGCGTCGCCGCCGGCACCTTCGTAGTAGTGGGAGTAAACGAACATCGCCCGGCCGTCGCGCAGGATGACGAAGTCGCCCTCGCTATTGCGGACGTTGCCGGGCGAGGGGGCGAGGACGAGCGCCGTGGGGAAGGCGCTGCCGGCGTTGTAATCCGCGGCGAAGCCGACGGCTGAGATAAAGGTTGCTAATAGCAATGCCGCAACTGCGGTCGCCACGCCGGTGCGAAGTTGGAGGTCGACGAGGGGGACGACGTCGTGCCGTTGGCGCGATGTCACAGCGGCCTCCGTTTCGGAATCCACACGCGGAGGACCTCAACTCTCAGATCATCACGATGAACGCGAAAGGCAATCGCCAAGGGGAGACGGAACAGGATTCTTGACTGCAGATCTTCGCGTGATTCGCCCGCGCTTTCCGCTTGCCGTTTCAGATGGGCGTCCAGCTCGTCCGCGGCCTGAGTGACGGCGGCGCGATCCTGGGCCGATGCCCAGATCGCTGCAAGTTGGCGCTCTGCTCTTGGCTTCCAAATGACGGTGTAGCTCATTTAGCGCCCAAGGATTTCCAGATTTCCTCAAGCGTTCTGCCACCGGGTTCTGCCGCAGCCTCGTCAAGTTCTTCCTTCGTAAAGTAATCGCCGAGGCTAGAGTTGGAAGCGGGGGTAAAGAACCCCAGCACCGACCCCGACGAATCACGAATTTCCGTGGGCTGGGAGAATTGAGTCAGGTTGACATTGCGTGGATCAGGAACGATCGCGCTGTCCATAATTGCCTCGCTGGTACGGTCCGACTCATTATACCACCTGCGCCGGCGCGTTGATGCCCGGGGCGGGGAGGTTGGTGTAGCCCATGAGGTATTCGTCGATGGCCCGTGCGGCGCCGCGGCCTTCGTTGATGGCCCAGACGACGAGCGATTGGCCGCGGCGGCAGTCGCCGGCGGCGAAGACCTTTTCGACGTTCGTGGCGAACTTGCCGTGCAGCGCGTCGAACGTGGTCCAGCCGCGGCGGGGTTCGACCGTCTTCAGGCCGAGCATTTCGCCCACCTGCAGCTCGGGGCCGACGAAGCCGGTGGCCAAGAGCACCAGGTCGGCGGGCCAGATTTTTTCGCTTCCTTCGACTTCGCTGAACGGGGCGCCGCCGGGGACGGGCTTTGACCAATCGACTTCGACGGTCTTTACGCCGACGACTCGCTTACCCTTGCTTGCGCTGCGGGCTCCTTCGCTACGGGCTCCTTCCGCGTCGTCGGCGACGAACTCTTTGGTGAGGATGTTGTACGCGCGGGGGTCATTACCGGTGCGGGCCTTCACCTCGGCGTGCGAGTAATCGACGCGGAACACGCGGGGCCACTCGGGCCAGGGGTTGTTCGGGGCGCGGCTGTCGGGCGAGGGGGCGAGCAGCTCGAAGTTCACGATGCTGGCGGCGCCGTGCCGGAGCGAGGTGCCGATGCAGTCGGCGCCGGTGTCGCCGCCGCCGATGACGATGACGTGGAGGCCTTTGGCAGAGATGTAGGGTTGTCGGCTGTCGGCTGTCGGCTGTCGGCCGGAGGGATCAATGTGGCCATTTGATTCTGGACCCGCTAAGTGGAGGTCGCTGTCGTGGTCCAGTAGCGACTTCGTGTTGCGGGTGAGGAAGTCCATCGCGTTGTGGATGCCGGCGAGGTCGCGGCCGGGGGCTTTGGCCGTTGGGTCGAAGGGACGGGTGGCGCCGGTGGCGAGCAGGACAGCGTCGAATTGGTCGACGAGCTGCTGCGGGTCGATGAACTTCACTTCGCAGCCGCGCTCCTGCATGATCTGCGTCATGTGGCCGGGGGGGAAATCCTCCTGGCGGCCGACGTGGGCGCAGGTGACGAATTCGACGCCCTCTTCGCGGAGTTGATTTACGCGGCGCTCGACGACGCGCTTGTCGAGCTTCATGTTCGGAATGCCGTACATCAGCAGCCCGCCGATGCGGTCGGCCCGCTCGTAGACGGTGACCGAGTGGCCGGCCTTGTTGAGCTGCGCGGCGGCGGCCAGTCCCGAGGGGCCGCTGCCGACGATCGCGACCTTTTTGCCGGTGCGGTATGCGGGCGGCTGCGGCGTGACCCAGCCTTCTTCCCAGGCTCGATCAATGATTGCGTTCTCGATGTTCTTGATCGTGACCGGCGGGTCGGTGATGCCCAGCACGCAGGCGCCTTCGCACGGCGCCGGGCAGGTGCGGCCGGTGAACTCGGGGAAGTTGTTGGTCTTGTGGAGCCGATCGAGCGCGTCGCGCCAGCGGCCCTGGTAGACCATGTCGTTCCACTCGGGGATGAGGTTGTCGATCGGGCAGCCGTGGCTTGACTGGCAAAAGGGAACGCCGCAGTCCATGCAGCGAGCGCCCTGCTGCATGAGGTGCTCGACGGGGGCTTGGGTGAAGATCTCCAGAAAGTCGCCGGCCCGCTCGACGGGATCGCGATAGGGGACGGCTTCTCTGGGAAACTCTTTAAATCCGGTGGGCTTTCCCATTTCAAACTCGATTCAAATACGGGGAATGCCTCACGCAAAGGCGCAAAGGCGCAAAGAAATCAGAGAGAGCCCGCGAAACATGCGAAAAGACGCGAATAAGTAAAAAATAGGCATTTGCGAATTCACAATGTTCTTTCGCGTCTATTCGCGTGTTTCGCGGGTACATGGTTCTTTGTTTTCTTTGCGCCTTTGCGCCTTTGCGTGAGTCCTTTCTGCTTTACACAGCGACAGGAGCTTGTTGCTGTAGTAAGACCTTCTTTTCTTGTAAGACGCGTTTGTAGTCGGTGGGCATCACTTTGACGAATTGCGGCAGGGTTTCGTCCCAGCGATCGAGGATGTCGGCGGCGACGGTGCTTCCTGTCTCATTCTGGTGCTGCTCGATGAGCTGTTTGAGCTCGTCGACGTCCTCCTCGGCTTCCATCCGCTCCAGCTCGACCATGCCGAGGTTGACGTTTTCGAGCAGCGTCTCGTGCGGGTCCCAGACGTAGGCGACGCCGCCGCTCATGCCGGCGGCGAAGTTCCAGCCCGTGGGGCCGAGCACCACCACGCGGCCGCCGGTCATGTACTCGCAGCCGTGGTCGCCGACGCCTTCGATCACCGCGACGGCTCCGCTATTGCGGACTGCGAACCGCTCGGCGGCGCGGCCGCGGAAGAAGGCTGTGCCGCTGGTGGCGCCGTAGAGGCAGACGTTGCCGACGACGATGTTCTCCTCGGGGACGAACGTCGCCTCGCGCGGCGGGTAGATGACCAGCCGGCCGCCGGAGAGACCTTTGCCGACGTAGTCGTTGGCGTCCCCTTCAAGCTCCAGCGTGACGCCCTTCGCGAGGAACGCCCCGAAGCTCTGGCCGGCGGAGCCGGTGAGCTTGAAGTGGATCGTGTCGTCGGGCAACAGGTCCGTGCCGTATCGCTTGGCGATCTCGTGGCTGAGGATGGCGCCGACGGTGCGGTTGGTGTTGATGATCGGCAGCTCCTTGCGAACCGGCTCGCCGCGCTCCAGCGCCGGCGCCGCGAGTGGCACGAGCTCCATCACGTCGAGCGACAGGTGCAGACCGTGGTCCTGCTTCTGCTGGCAGTACGTGCCGGCTTCGGGGTACGGCTTCTTCGCCGGGGTGAGCAGGCCGGTGAGGTCGAGGCCGTCGGCCTTCCAATGTTTGATCGCTTCGTCCGTTTGCAGGCAATCGACCCGGCCGACCATCTCGTCGACCGTG
>DASVCM010000326.1:0-15630 GCA_036381635.1 Lacipirellula sp. | reverse complement strand
GCGTTGAACGCCTCCTTCGTGAGCATGTGGACTTCGTCGATGATGTAGATCTTGAACCGGGCCCGGGCTGGGCGGACGGCGACGTTCTGACGAATCTGCCGAATCTCGTCGATGCCGCGGTTGCTCGCGCCGTCGAACTCCAGCACGTCGACGTCATCGCCGCTGGCGATGCTGAGGCAGATTTCGCACTTGTTGCAGGGATAGGCGGACGTTCCGCGGGCGCAGTTGAGCGCCTTCGCCAGGATGCGGGCCGCCGAAGTCTTGCCGACGCCGCGGGCGCCGGTGAATAGATAGGCGTGGCCGACGCGGTCGGTTTCGATGGCGCCCTTGAGGGCCCGGGCGACGTGCTCCTGGCCGATGAGCTCGTCGAACCCTTGCGGGCGGTAGCGGCGGGCGACGACCACATATTCGCCGCCGGCGGTTGGTTCGGGCGGCGATGTTGGCGAAGGTGGGGCCATTTCGTTTGTAAAAGATTTAGCCCCCGGTCACTGACCGGGGGCTAAGTGGGCCGGCGATCAACGAGAGGCCCCCACACAAAGAGGCGCAAACTTATGGCTGCTGTGTTTCCACCCTGACCAGGTTCGTAAGGCCCCCATTGCAAGGGCCCCTCGTTGATGGCCGGCGGCCAACGAGTCGGATTAACAGTTGTACGCGGGCGGATGGCCGCCGTCAAAGGCGGCAGACGCCACGGTCGAATCCCGCCATAATAGGCGTGTTAGCCGGCAGCGTTCGCTGCCGCATTTGTGCGGACTTCCGAGGGCACGGCAGCGAGACGCTGCCGGCTAACACGATTGTGACCAGCAGCAGTGAAAGCGAGGACGAGCGGGTCGGGGACTGGCGGGCGCTCTATCCGTTCGGATCGCGGTGGATGGATCTCGATGGGTCGCGGCTCCACTTTCTGGATGAGGGGCCGAGGGACGCCCGGCGGACGTTGCTGTTCGTCCACGGCAATCCGACGTGGTCGTTCCACTGGCGGCGGCTCATCGAGCGGTTTCGCGGCGAGTACCGCTGTGTGGCGCCCGACCACCTTGGCTGCGGACTGAGCGACTTGCAACAGCGGCCGCTGCGGCTGGCGGATCACATTGCGAACCTGCGGCGGTTGGTTGAGGCGCTCGAACTGGAGAGAGTTACGCTAGTGGCTCAGGACTGGGGCGGAGCGATCGGGCTGGGGGCGTTGCTCGAGGAGCGGGCGCGGTTCGAGCGGATCGTATTGTTCAACACCGGGGCTTTCCGGCCGTGGTTTATTCCGCTGCGGATTCGTGTGTGCCGGTGGCCGGTAGTGGGGCGGCTGGCCGTGCAAGGCGGGAATGCGTTCTCGCGCGCGGCATTGCGGATGACGCTAAGCCGCAAGCGGCGGTTGGAGCCGGCGGTGGCGGCCGGGTATCTGGCGCCGTACGACAGTTGGGCTCGGCGGGCGGCGGTGTACCAGTTTGTGCGCGACATTCCGCTATCGCCGGAGCATCCGACGTGGGCGGTGCTCGGCGGCATCGAGGATCGCTTGCGGGAGCTTCGCGACCTGCCGAAGCTGCTGGTGTGGGGCGAGCGGGATTGGTGCTTCACGACCGAATGCCTCGACCGATTCGTCGAAGACTGGCCGGAGGCGGAAGTTCTCCGCCTGGCGGACGTTGGACATTGGGTGGTGGAGGATGCGCCCGAAGATGCCGAGCGGGCTCTGGAGCGCTTTTTGTCGCAGCAACACGCATGAGCCGATTCGAACAGTCGTCCTCCGAGCCTCCCATGACCATCGGAGCAAGTGCAACCTTAGCGTGTCTCTGGGAGGCGACCGCGCCCAAGCCGGGCAATGTCTATCGAGGCGCTGATTTTGAAGACCTCACCTACGCGGACTTCGTGACGTGCGCCGCTATGATCGGTCCGGTCGTCGATCGCGCCCCCAAATACGGCGTCGGAGGAACCGTTTTGGCGGGTGTGCGGATCACACGGTCGGCGGTTTCAACAAATAGCAACCTCGGCATCCTGTTGCTGTTGGCGCCGTTGGCGCTCGTGTCGTCCGACCGTTTCGAGTCGGACGTCGATTCCGTCCTGGAACGGCTGACGATTGACGACACGCGGAAGGCGTACGCGGCGATAAGAGAGGCCAATCCGGGCGGCTTGGGCGAGGTAAATGAGGGCGATGTTAACGCCGCTGAAACGCCTCAACTCAACCTACGCGAAGTCATGGAACTCGCGGCGGATAGGGATTTGATTGCTCAGCAGTATGTGAATGGGTTCAAGGAAGTTCTGTGGACTGCAGACAGAATCCAGGCCGCGTTGTTGCATCGGCCGATGAGCCAAGCGATCGTTTATGCGTACTTGGAATTGCTGGTGGCTCATCCAGACTCACTGATTCAGCGAAAATGCGGCGCGGCGATCGCGGAAGAGGCGTCGCGACGGGCCGCTGTTGTTCTGGAGTCTCATGCGAGTGGACAGGACGTGTACGAAGCGGCCTTGGCGGATTTCGACTTTTGGCTCCGCGCCGACGGTCATCGCCGCAATCCGGGCACGTCGGCCGACATCATCGCCGCGGCGTTGTTCGTGCTCCTGCGGGAGGGAAGAATCCAGTGGCCGGTGAAGTTTTACTAGATCACTTTGCCCCCGGTCACTGACCGGGGGTTTGTTGGGGTTTATATGACTGAAATGTATCGCGTTCGCATTGAGAAGGAGCGGCTTGCGTTCAGCGCCGCCCACTTCATCACCTACGCCGGCGATGTGTGCGAGCCGCTGCATGGGCACAACTACCATGTGTACGCCGAAGTGAGCGGGCCGCTGGATGAGAATCAGTACGTGATCGATTTCATCGCGCTGCGCGACGCGCTGCAGAAAATCGTGGACGGCCTCGATCACCGCATGCTGCTGCCGACCAGCCATCCGACGATCCGCGTGCGGGAAGAGCAGGGCGGGGAGGGCGGCGAGGTTGTAGTCACGCACGGCAAACGGCGGTGGGTCTTCCCGCGACAGGACTGTGTGCTGTTGCCAGTGGCGAATACGACGGCCGAGCTCTTGGCCCGCCACATTGCTACGCTGCTGCGGCAGTCGCTCGACCCCTCCGCTCAAGCGGCGATCACGCAGCTCGAAGTGGGAGTTGATGAGTGCGATGGCCAATGGGGCGTCTGCCGCTGGAGTAAATAGCCCGGCCATTTTGGCCGGACGCCAAGCCAGGATGGCTCGGCTATATGGGCGGCATTCAAGCTTGCTGGCGCCGGCTGCCGATGAATGGATTACGCCATGCTACGCGCCGCCGCGTGACGCTCGCAACCGCCCGCCTCCCGCCTGCCACCCGCCCATGTCCGATTTGCGTAAGGCTGCCGTACTGCTCACCGCGCTGCCGGAAGAGGAAGCCGCGGCGGTGATGGGCCGTCTCGACCCCAAGCAGGTGGAAGTCGTCTCGGTCGAGATCGCCAAGCTCAAGAGCGTCTCGGCCGACGAGCAAGAACTGATCATCTTGCAGTTCGCCGACTCGAATCCCGGCGCTGCGGTCGAAGCAGGCGGCGTCGATCGGGCGAAGTCGCTGGTTACGAAGGCACTTGGAAAGAACGCGACCAGTGCGCTCGACAGCATTCGGCAGTCGATCGAGGGGGTGCCGTTCGCCTTTCTGCGGAACATCGACAGCCAGAACATTCTCACCTATGTAAGCGACGAGCATCCGCAGACCATCGCGCTGGTCTTGTCCCATCTGCCGCCGCCGGCGGGAGCGGCCATCCTCGCCGGGTTGCCGCCTGAGCGACAGATTCAGGTGGTGCAGCGAATCGCCCAGATGGGGCAAACGAGCCCCGACATCATCAAGGAGGTCGAGCACGGGCTGGAGCGGCGGATGTCGAGCGTCATGAGCCAGAGCTTCGAGAACGCCGGCGGCGTTCCTTCGGTCGCCGAGATGCTGAACGTGACCGACCGGGCCACGGAGCGTACGCTGCTGGAAAACCTCGCGCAGGAGTCGCCGGAGCTGGTCGAGGAAATTCGGCGGCTGATGTTTGTGTTCGAGGACCTGGCGAGGTTCACAGATAAGGACATGCAAATCGTCCTGAAGAATGTCGACACGTCGCAGTGGGCGACGGCGCTAAAGGGCTCCAGCAACGAGCTCAAGGAAAAGGTCTTCAAGAATATGTCCAGCCGCGCGGGTGATCTACTCCGCGAGGAAATGGGCTATCTGGGGGCCGTCAAACTTTCCGTAGTTGAGCAAAAGCAGCAGGAAATCGTCGACGTGATTCGCCGGCTGGAAGACTCCGGCGAGCTGGAGCTGAATGCCGGCGGTGAGGCGGAAGAGCTGGTGCAGTAGTATCTAGCCGAGCCATTCTGGCTCGGTGATACGCCCGGCCGGGATGGCCGGGCTATTTACTCGCCTTGCGGAGTCCTGGCGATTTCGTTCTACTTCCGGCTTGGACGGGTCCAGGCCGGCTTCTTGCCCGGCGGACCTTAGGGGAATCCCGTGTGACGGAGCACCGTCGGGCATGCGGCAGAGTTTTCGCGATTATTCCGGCTTCGGCGAGCTGCTTTGCCTGGCGCTGGCGTGGACGGTGGGACTGGCGGGCCTTTGGTCCGAGTACTCGGGCCGCGCTCAGAATCCCAGCGGCGCCAAAGTCGCCGTGTCGCAGGCCGAACGCGGGCTGAGCGGATACTTTGACTAACGGTCAAAGCGGCTCGCCTATCGTCATCCTGAGCGAAGCGAAGGATCTAGCGTGACGCCAGATTCTTCGCTCCGCTCAGAATGACCCGTGTCGCTGATCCGCTCAGAAGACACTCGCCGCTCACTCGGAGCGGACGGCGCCCTGCCCTTCTTCGACCACCGCGTCTTCGTCGGCGCCCACTTCGTCACGCGTGTCGCTCTGCTGGCGCTTGCGCAGGTAGAGCTTGATCGGCACTTCCTCGAAGTGCATGTGCTCGCGCACTGCCGAGAGCAGGTACCGCTGGTAGGGCCGCGAGATCGCCTGCGGCTCGCTGCAGAACAGCACGAGGGTCGGCGGCTGCACGCCGACCTGCGTACCGTAGTAAATCTTTGGCCGGCGGTTCTGGAAGAGCGGCGGCGGGTTTCGCTGAACAGCCTCACGCAGCAGGCGGTTGAAATTGCCAGTGGAGATCCGCTGCCGCGATTGCTTGAACAGCATTTGCGCGTGGTTGAGCAGCGCCTTTACATTCTTACCGGTTTGACCCGTGATGAATGCGATGGGGGCGTAACGCTGGGCGCGGAAGCTGTCGTTCAAGTAGCGCACCCATTTCTCGGTGGGCATCGACTTGGCGAGCAGGTCCCACTTGTTCACGACAAAGATGACGGGCTTGTACTCTTCGCCGATGTATTCGACGAGCTGCTTGTCGACTTTGCTGATTCGCTCGGCGGCGTCCAGGAACAGCAGCACCACGTCGGCCCGGCGAATGCTCCGTTGGGCTCGGTGGGCGCCATAGAAATCGATCGACGCCCCGCGGCTTTTGGTGCGGCGGAGGCCCGGCGTGTCGATGGCGACGAAGCTCTTGCCGTCGAGCTCAAACCGCACGTCCACGCTGTCGCGCGTCGTGCCGGGGATCTCGCTGACGATCATCCGCTCAGCCTGGGCGAGCGTATTGACGAACGTGCTCTTGCCGACGTTGCGGCGGCCGACGATCGCGACCTTCATCTCCGGCTCGACGGCCGGGCCTTCGTCGGCCGTCTCCGGCGGGAGCCGCTCGAGGATCATATTGAGCAGCACCATGCGATTGCGGTTCTGCTTGGTGCTGACGGGGACGATCTTGCCGCGGCCCAGGCGGTAAAAATCGGAGGCCTGGACATCCATCTTCTCGTCGTCGGTCTTATTGGCGATGCACAGGACCGGCACGTCGATGTTGCGAAGCCGGCGGCCGACTTCTTCATCCAGCGGCGTGAGCCCGGCGCGGGTATCGACGACGAAGAGGATGACCGCGGCCGCGTCGATCGCCGTTTGGATCTGATCCTCGATGTGCTTGGTGAGGTTGTCCTCGTCCTGGATGCCGATGCCGCCCGTGTCGACCAGCTCGAAGTAGCGGTCGTCGTGCGACATCAGGTACTCGACCCGATCGCGGGTCACGCCTGGCTTATCCTCGACAATGGCCAGCCGCAGGCCGGCAAGCCAATTCAGCAGGCTGCTCTTGCCGACGTTCGGACGGCCGACGATGACGACTTTAGGAACAGCCATGGGAGGTAAACGATCAGGCGGGCGTGAGGCGGGAACACTACATCATAGTCGACGCTATATAGCCGAGCCATCCTGGCTCGGCGCCTTCCGTCATTCTGAGCGGAGCGAAGAATGACGTCGCGACTCGCCCGGCCAGGATGGCCGGGCTATATAGGCTTCGTCACGCCGCTTACACTGGTGGCGTCCGTCCCACTAAAAGGAGTCGCCGTGAGCCAGTCGCCGTCCGACCGCATGAAGCAAGCCTTGCGCCAACAGCTTGAGAGTCTGGAGGCGGCCGGTGTGCGGCAGATTCCGCGTACCGGCGGCAAACTTGCCAGCGCGAGGTCGGCGCCGCAAAAGCCGGCGGGACAAGCCGCTCGTCCAATACCGTCGCCGGTCTCCGCCCAGCGGCAGGATCTTATCGAGGTTGAGATTGAATCGTCGGCGGCGCCCGATCGCTCGGACGCCGCGACGCTCGACGTGCTGCAGCAGGAAGTCGCCGGCTGCACCCGCTGCGGCGAGCTGGCGAGCACGCGAACGCAAACGGTGTTCGGCGTGGGCGATCCAACGGCGCGGCTATGCTTCATGGGCGAGGCGCCGGGAGCCGACGAGGATCGGCTGGGCGAGCCGTTCGTCGGTCGCGCTGGTCAATTGCTGAACAAGATCATTGAGGCCTGCCGGATGCGGCGCGAGGACGTGTACATCCTCAACACGATCAAGTGCCGGCCGCCGGGCAATCGCAACCCGGCGCCGGAGGAATCGGCCAATTGCCGGCGGTATCTCGAGCGTCAGCTTGAATTGATCAAGCCGGAGTTCATCTGCTGTCTCGGCGCGGTCGCCGCGCAAAACCTGCTCGGCACGACGGAAACCATCGGCCGGTTGCGTGGCAAGGTGCACAACTATCAGGGCATCAACGTCGTCTGTACTTACCATCCCGCGTACTTATTGCGGAATCCGTCGGCGAAGAAGCAGACCTGGGATGACATGAAGCTGCTGATGCGCGAGCTGGGCACGCCGGTGGATTGAGGCCAGGACTCGTCACCCCGATGTCCGCCGAGGGGTTCGGCCGGACTCCTCGGCAGACCTCGGAGTGCCATGCATCTGCCGATAGTAGCAGGATCAATTTCCGTCAGCCTAGGCAAGCCGTGCCGGTCGTAACGGTCCTGATTTTGCCCATTTTTCAAGACGCGGCGAAACAGGCTTCAGAACTATTCTCACGGCGGCGCGGCGTTGATAGAGTCGAAGTCGTAGGCTCGCTTCGCGACTCGCACCCTGGTCAGCCGCGGAGCGGTAGCGGAGCGCTCCCCTAGCGGGTCGCGGCTAACCCTCGCCCAGCGCCCCGCGACAGGGCTCAATTGGAAACGGAATCCTGAAGCTTGGTTATTCGCTTTCGAGTTCGTCACATATGATGCTCCCAAACTCCCCACGCTCTGACGAAGTCGAGCATCTGTTGCGAAACGCGCAGTTGCGCGACGCGCTGGAGCCGCTACTCGATGAATCGATCGGCCGCGTCAACGTCGAGGTGATGACCACCGGCGCCGAGAACGACTTCCTCGAGTCGATGCTCGAATGGGAGCGGGCGCCGATGCTGCCGATTTGCGAGTGGTTCCAGCCGACGCTGGAGCTGCCGCATCCGGAGGACCTGGCCGACCAGCAGGTGCGCGACCTGCTCTACCAGACCATCGGCCGGCTATACGAGAAGCACGTAGTGCTGGACTTCACGGATCATCTTACCGATCGGCAGCTTTACTGCTTGATCTACCGCGACATCCTCCCGTCGCACGAGAAGATGATCCGCCGCAACAGCAACTATCTTCACTGGGATTGCGCGAACACCGATGGCGACCCGGACGTGTGGCTGCGGTACTATGCGAACGACGAAGAGCGGCGGCTGTGGGAGGAAGAGACCGGCGGGTTCCTGCCGCCGGTGGACGACCCGCCATTTCCGCGCGATTTGCCGCGGGCGCCGCTGTAGCCCCGGCCTCCGGCCGGGGGTCGGCTTCCATCAGGGCCAACGCCCCGTGCGAGTGGGAAGCGACCCCCGGCCGAAGGCCGGGGCTGCAAAACGCTTTAGAGTAAATCAGGCCAGAGGGCGTCGCTAACGTACAGGCCTTCGCGGGTGAGCTTTACGCGCGAGCCGTCGTCGCTGAGCAGTTCCATATTGACGAAGCGTGCGATCGTCGAGCCCACAAGTTCGTCGAGTTCATAGTCGGTCGCCTCCTTGAACGCAGCGCGGTCGACGCCTTCGATGCGCCGCAGGCCGAGAACCAGTAGCTCGCGAGCCCGCTGTTCGTCGCTCAGTTCCTCGCGATCAGCGACAGGGGATTCGCCGGCAAGGACGCGCTTCAAATACGTCGTCGTGCTGCGGTGATTGGTTTCGCGAACGCCGTCGACATATCGCGCGGCGCCGGGACCAGCGGCGAAGTATTCCTTGCCGGCCCAGTAAACCTCGTTGTGCCGGCTGCGGCGGCCGGGGCGGGCGAAATTGGATACCTCGTAGTGCTCGAAACCCGCGGCGACGAGCGCGTCGATCGCCTCGGCGTACATGGCACGCTCCAATTCCTCGTCGAGCGGCCTCAGCTCGCCCTGGTTTCGCCGGCGAGTGAAGGCTGTCCCTGTTTCCCAGGTTAGCCCGTAGGTCGAGATGTGATCGGGTTCGAGCGAGATCGCGTCGCGCAGGTCTCGGCGCCAAAGTTCCAAGATCTCACCCGGCGCGGCGAAAATGAGGTCGATGGAAACTTGCATTCCCGCGTCGCGGGCCATCTGCATCGAGCGGAGGACATCGTCGCGGCAGTGCTGACGGTCGAGCGTTTTCAACTTGGCGTCGTCGAGCGACTGCGCGCCGAGACTAAGCCGCGTGACGCCCCGTGTGGCGAGCGCCTCCACTCGATCTGCCGTAAGGCTCTCGGGATTGGCCTCGACGGTCCACTCGTGCCCAGGCGGCAAGGGATGCCACTGGAGAACGACGTCGCACAATTCGGCCAATTGAGCAGCTTCCAAATAAGTCGGGGTTCCACCGCCGAAATAAAGCGTTTCGACGGGGCGCGGCCGCTGGAGCCGACTGAGCTCGGTCCGGATGGCCTGCAGATAGGAGTCCACGAGATCGTCGCGGCCGGTGATGATTGCGAAATCGCAATAGCCGCAGCGGTACAGGCAGAAAGGCACGTGGATATAGGCCGAGCGCGGGCTGGCCGTCGCCGCGCGCGGCGAAAGACTTATCACATCAGAACGTCGCAGTTCGTCGGACACGGCGCGGCACGGGATTTTGCAGTCGTGGCTGCATCATTCTACCAAGCCGCGACCTGCGGTTTAGACGAATCGACGTCTACCAGGCGACCGAACGCCGCGTCCAGCGCGTCGTCGGACGGCTTCGGCGGATCGATCCCAGAGCGCTGATTGATCATTTCGTTGGTCGCCTCGTTGAACCGGCTGACCCACTCCGGCGTCCATGCCCGCCCGAGCGCCTGGTCGCGATTTTCGGCAAACCTCTCCCGCCGCCGCAGGCTCCCCAGCAGCGCGATAGCGTCGTGCCGTGTGTGCAACTCCAACGGGCGGTCAGCGGCAGCCAGGACAGCCCCGCCAAGACCTGTCGGCATGGCGAAGGCCTCTGCAACGCCAGGCAGGCTCATCCGCTCGACCGAAGTCGAGAAACTTGCCGCAAATACGGCCGCCCCCGAGCCGGCGCTTACAATCTCAATCCCTCGCACGGTCGGGTTCTGCACGCCGCGCAAGAAATCGATGTCGAGGTTCGCGTTGCTGGCGACCAGGAAGCTCTTCACCACGCCCTTGTTCTTGCCGACATCCGCAAAGATATCGTAGTTGTCTAGCACGGTCGCGCCTTCGATGGTGACGTCGAACACGCGGCCCCCAACGATGGATGTGCCCGAGTACGTCTCGGCGAGGTAGAGCCGAACTTCGTACTGACCGGGCGTCACGGCGAAGTCCCACAGCAGGTTGGCGCCGGAGGGCTTGTCGAACCGCTCGCTCTGGAACACGGCCATCGGCGTGCCTGGCGGTATGGAAGGGTGCGTCATGTTGATGGCGGCGGTCGTCAAGCTCGTGCCCGAGTTGCCGCCCGAGTCGGCGTTGTTGTACGGCGAGGGGCTGGCCGCAGTGTCGGCCGTCCAGGCTGGGCTGCCGGCAATCTGCGGGCCGCCGGCATTGACGCGGTACAGTACGGTCGGCTGTTGCACCGCAACGCCGTTGCCGGTGAGCGAAATGCTGAGCGGCGAATTGCCGCCGCTGTGGGGAATCAACAGCGTGGCGTTCTTCGTACCCGTGGATGTGGGCGTATACGCGACCATCACGATGGTCGATTGCCCCGGCGCCAACACGATAGGTCCGGACTGGCTGAAGCTGACGGCATACGGCGAGCCGGCGGGAGTGATCGTCGCCTGGCTTGGGGTGATGGTGATGCTCGACTGCCCGCTCTGGCCGCTGTTGGTGAGCGTTACCTGCCTGGTCGCGGTCTGGCCGACGTTGACATTGCCGAAGTTCAGCGATGTCGCCGACGGGTTCAGCGCACTCGGCGCCTGCTGGTTTGTTTTCAGGATTTCGATGCCGGAGACGAGCGGGTTCTGCACGCCGCGCAGGAAGTCGACGCCGAGATTCCCGTCGCTGTTGACGATGAAGCTTTTGACGACGCCCTTGTGTTTGCCGACGTCGGCGAAGATGTCGTAGTTGTCGAGCACCGTGGCGCCTTCGATCGTGACGTCGAACACGCGGCCGCCAACGACGGCCGTCGGGGCGTAGTTCTCGGCGAAGTAGAGCCGCACTTCGTATTGGCCCGGCGTTACGGGAAAGTCCCACAGCAGGTTGGCGCCGCCCGGCTTGTCGAACCGATCGTCCTGGAACACGGCCGTCGGCGTTCCGGCAGGGATCGATGAGTGCGTCATATTGATCGCCGCGCTCACCTTGAACGCGCCGGAGTTGCCGCCGGAAGTGGCGTTGCTGAATGGCGACGGGCTTGCGCCGGTATCCACCGCCCAGCCTGGGCTGCCGGCCAGTTGCACTCCGCCGGCGTTGATGCGATAGACGACCGACGGATTCTGCGTTTGCCCGCCGACTTGAATCGAGACGAACGGGCCCCAGTTGCCGGACAGATCGCGGCCATGGACGTAGATCGTGTGCACACCGGGGCTGAGGCCGCCGATCTGCGTCACCATGTTTTCGGCGACGTTGTTGTAGAGGCCGTCGGCCGGCCGCATGGCTGTGCCTAGTCCCGTGGTTCCGATTGCGTCGATGAAGTACTCGGCATTGCGCACCTCGTCGCCGCCGGTCGTCGAATCGTTCACGGTAGCTGTGAGCGTGATGACGCCGTCGGCGCCGACGATTGCGTTGAGATTGCTGGTCACCGGGCCGGTGCGATCGGCCGAGCGCAGTGCGTTGAGCCGCGCGGCAAGGTCGGCCTTTACCGCGGCGTAGGCGCCATTGTTGTGTTGGCTCACCAGTTGGTACGGGTCGTTGAGGTTGTCGTACAGTTCGACTCCCGGCGTGAACTGGTACTCGGTGTACGTGTACCGCTCGGTGCGGATGCCGTAGTACTTGCCGCCGTCGCCGATATAGCGCTCGATGAGGAACTCGTCCCGCCAGCCGGCGTCGTTGCCGTTGATAAGTTGCACGAGTGACTTGCCGTCCCTGGCCGGCTGGGGCGCCACGCCGGCCATTTGCAGAATCGTCGGCGCCAGGTCGATGTTCAGCGCCATTTCATCGATGGTCTGCGACGTGGGATTGCGACCGTCGTAAATGATCAGCGGCACGCGGATCGATTCGTCCCAGGCCGGGCCCTTCTCGTCGAAGCGGTGCTCACCCCAGTGCTGGCCGTTGTCGGACGTGTAGATGATGATCGTATTGTCGAGCTGCCCCGTTTGACGCAGGGCGCTTAGCATCTGGTTGACGGCGTCGTCAACCGAGAGGAGCGACTCGAGTTGATCCTTGCGGAACTGATCGACCGCGGCGATCTCGGTCGCGGTCATCGGGTCCAACTGGTTCTTCACCCATTGCGGCTTGTCGCTGATATCGGCCTCATTGAACGACGGCGGGCGATAGGGAGCGAGGTTGTCGAACGCCCCGTTGTGCCGCGGCGCCGGCACGGCGGGCGCATGCGGGTTGTGGGGCGCGAAGTACAGGAAGAACGGAGTTTCATCCGCGTCGTTGTTGGCGCGGATAAACTCGTCGGCCATGTCGGCCATCACGTCGGCCGTATACTGGCCGGCGAAGTCTTGCGCCACGCCGTCGACCGAAAAGGTCGGGCTGTTAAAGCTCGCTCCCAGCATGGCTCGCCACTCGTCCCAGCCTGGCGGTACATAGGTGTCGTTAGGGTTCTGATTCGCGTGCGCCGTCAGGTCGTACCCGTTGATGTATTTGCCGATCATCGCCGTGTTGTAACCGGCGGCGTCGAGCCAGGTCGCGAGCGTCGAGCTGTCGTTGAAGTTCTCGAACCCGCCCCAGGGTTCCAGCACGTGCAGCACGCCGTGGTTGTGGGCGTACAGGCCCGTCAGCAGCGAGGCCCGCGACGGCGAGCAGATAGGCGTCGGCACAAAGCTGTTGATGAACTTCGCGCTGTTCGGCACAAGCTGCGACTGCACCGTCGGCATGTACTGGAGCGTGTCGAATCGCTGGTCGTCGGTGTTGATGACGATGATGTTCGGCATCGAGGCCAGGGCCAGCCGTGGCTCCAGCTGCTCGATGCGCGACGAGCGACCGTCGTTGCCGTGAGAAGTTGGCCGGCTGCGCCCGGCACGATTGCGGCGCCGATTTCCAAGGCGAGTCATGCTCTGTCCTCCGTGAGCGGCGGGCCGGCGTCGTTAGGACGCGCGCCGTTCGCCAGACGTCAGTAGCAGAGCATTAGGCGCGTGAACCGCCAAGTAGTCCCGTTTTTGCGGGGGTCCAGGCGCTACGGATTCTTAACGGAAGGACGCTGAGCTCGCCTTCGGCCGAAGATGTGCAACGCTCCGCAGATAGTCGCCAGCGCCCAGGCTGAGGGTTCCGGAATGGCCGTGATGGTCTGCGGCGTGCCGGCGCTGCCAAGATGCTGCTGCCAGGCCAGAAGATCGCGGCCGTCGACGTGTTGATCGCCGTCGGCGTCGCCCTCGGCGTGCGTCGCCATCTCGACCGTTCCGAACCCGTCGTTCCAAGCCGCGAGGTCGTCGCCATTCACGACGCCGTTCTCGTCGAAGTCGGCCGGCGAAGGGTTGCGCCTGACGAGGTCGGAGACGAACGCGCCTTCGCCGCCGCCGGCGAACTCGGCCCAGAACAGCACCTGGCCGAAATCGTTGAACATGCTGTATCGGCCGTCGGCGTTGCCGGAATTGCTGCGGAAGCCGAGTTGGGCGATCGTCCGCACGTCGCCGGGGGCCACTTCCAGCAGGTCGCCTTCGCGAGCGATCAGGCGAAGGGCGCCGGTGACGTCGGTCGCCCAAATGCCGCGGTCGCTGGCGGACGTTACGCCGCCAATCGAGGGTTTCAGCGACGCCATGAAGGCGACCTGCCCGGCCGTGTTGATGTTCGGCGTGAAGAAGTCGCTGAACACCCCGTCTTGCGCGCCCGGGGCCTGATCATTCTCGCGGGCGGCCAACTGAACGTCGCCGGCCGGTCCGGACCAAATTGCCGAGTTGTTATCGGCGGTAACGCCGCCGGCCCCGACTTGTAGGTAGCCGCTGAGGGCGGCCCGATCGTGATTGTTCAGCGCGGCGAAGCTGAACGCGCCGTAGTTAGCGCCGGCCGGCGCCCCGGGGACCTGGCCGCCTTCTCGAGCCACGAGCGTAATGGCGTCGCCGCGCCGCAACCAGATGGCCTCATCGTTGGCGGCCGTGACGTCGCCCGGTCCGATGTTGAGCAATCCGCGGAACATGAGGCTGCCGCGATCGTTGATATGCACCTCGCCGAAGTGCCGGAACGTGGCGCCCGCGGGAACAGGCGCGCTCGCCCCTTCGCGAATGGCGAGCGACAGCTCGCCTTCGTCGGCGATCCAAATGCCGAAGTCGTTGCCGCTGGTCACGCCGCCGGCGCCGGTGCGTAGCTGCGCGGAGAAGGCAAGCTGCCCCTGGTGGTTCAGTACCGGCGAATCTGAAGGCGTTGTCAGGTCATCGAACACTGCGCCGACGGCCGTTCCCGGCGCGGCAACGCCTTCGCGCGCCATGAGCGTGAGGCCGCTGGCAGTTTCCGCCCAGATGCCGGTGTCGTTGGTTGTAGTGACGCCGCCGCTGCCGACGGCAAGGCTGGCGGTAAAGGCTGTCCGCCCTTGGTTGTTGAAGGCAATGAATCCTTCGCTGGACATGTTGGCGGTAAATGATGAGAAGCTTGCCGCAGGCGGGGCGCCGGGCGCCTGCTCTCCTTCGCGCGCGACCAAGTCCATCCCGCCGTCGCGTTGGGCCCAGACTCCGCTATTGTTGTCCGCCGTCACGCCGCCGACGCCGGTGCGCAGCAGAGCGGGAAAGGCGACCTGGCCGTTGTCGTTGAGCAGCGGGTAGCGCGCGAATTCGGCGAAGGCGCCGCCCCGCGATACGCCGGGCGCCTGGCTCCCTTCCCGCGCCACGAGCTCCAGCGAACCGGCGGCTTCGGACCAAATCGCCGCGTCCGTATCGCTGGTCACGCCGCCGGACCCGACGAGCATGCGGCCCAGAAACGCCGCTTGGCCGGCGCTGTCGAGCGACAGTTGAGCGGCCGCGGAATTTGGGAACGAGGAGAAAACGGCGCCGCTTTCTACGCCCGGCGCCGCAGCGCCGCTTAGGACGACCGTTCGCGTTTGAGCTCCTGCGGGCGCCGCGGACGCAATCACCGTCGCAATAACGATGGTAGCTCGAACTACGCAAGGATAGAGCATGGACCCGCTCAGACTTCCCTATCTGAATTTTCGACGAGACCAACGGGCTTGACTGCCCGGTGGTCATTCCCCCTCGTCCCTGAGGAGGTGCTCTTAGGATGTCCAATTATGACAGCGAAAAGGTCGCTGGAGGACCGCCGCCAGAGTCATTAGCTAGACGTGGGCGCGATCTAAAGCAAGTGGAGCGGAAGGGAGTCGAACCCTCGACCTCTGCATTGCGAACGCAGCGCTCTCCCAACTGAGCTACCGCCCCGAGAATCCCAGATTCTAGGTCGGTTTCTGGTAGGTGTCTAGGCAAAGGCGTTGTCGGGCGCTGCGAGCGGGCGAAGCCTATCGCCCCGAGGTCTTCCGAGGGGTCCGGCATGCTGACTTGCGGCCGGACGTCTCGGCAGACCTCGACGTGACATGCGACAGCGGGCCCACTGGCAATATCCTCTACCGCAGCCCGTCGACGGATGCTAAAATTCCTGATTCCCGTCCCCTCGCGGGGATCACCCGGGCGATTAGCTCAGTTGGCTAGAGCACCAGCTCGACAAGCTGGGGGTCGAAGGTTCGAGCCCTTCATCGCCCACTTCGAAGTCCTCGCCTCGTTATTTCTATCGTTTGGAGCTTTACCTTGGGTACTAAGAAATCGGGCAAGGGTCGGCGTAAGCTGGGTCGCAAAAAGCGACGCATGCGCGCCAAGATCCGCCA
>DASVCM010000325.1:0-3274 GCA_036381635.1 Lacipirellula sp. | reverse complement strand
CGGCGGATGCGATCGGGCAGGCAGCCAGCGAGTTCGCGAGGTCGACCGAAGGTACGGCGCTCGCCGCCATCGATCCCTTGCTGCCTACGCCGGCGGAGTATAAATGAGGTTCGAGGGTCGAGCCCTGTGCGGTGAGGCTGGCAGCCTTTTGTACGACCTATTAGCCCCGGCATTGAATGCCGGGGCTATGACTAACGGACCTCGCAGCTCATTATCGACATGGAAGTCGCCACTCGCCGACCGCAACGTTGGGACGCCCCGTTTGGCGAGCCGCTGCGCGATGCGGAGGTCGATCGGCTGCTCGCGGTCGAGCCATTCCGAGGCATCGATCCGGCGACGTTCCCGCCGACGCTGCCGCTGCGTGAAATCTTGCAGAACGACGCTCGGCTCCAGCGGTATGCCGACGGCGATATCATTGTTCGCGAAGGAGATTACGGACACAGTGCCTTTCTGGTGTTCAGCGGTCGCGTTCGCGTGGTGCTGAGCGGGTTGCCGCCTGAGACGCTGGGGCGCGAGGAGCCTGAGCGGCTTGGGTGGCTGGCGACGTTGATGCGCGTGGTTGGTCGATCACCATTTGCCGAAGTTAGAGACGCGGCCAATCCCTCCCCTAGCCCCTCCCTTCGAGGGAGGGGGATTGGGACGCGCATATTCCTCCAGGATGTGCCGCGGGTGTTGGATGAGACCAACACGGCGGTGCTGGAAGCGGGCGAGATCTTTGGCGAGCTGTCGGCGCTCACGCGCACGCCGCGGACGGCCACCGTATTCGCCGACGGCGATGCCGTGCTGTTGGAGATTCGCTGGCAAGGGCTGCGCGATTTGATGCGGCGGACCGATGCGCTGCGGCGGCATATCGAGCGACTCTATCGCGAGAACAGCTTGCGGGTGCATTTGCGCGAAACGCCCCTCTTGGCGGCGCTGCCGGCGGAGCGATTGGAGGCGGTTGCCGCGGCGACGGTGTTTGAGACCTACGGCGAATTCGATTGGCACGATGAGTTCGAGGCGGCGGTACGGCGGCGACCAGGCGATGCGATTGTCGACGAGCCGCTGATTGCCGAGGAAGGGGCGCCGGCCGACGGGCTCATCCTCATCCGCTCGGGGTTCGCGCGGTTGAGCCGGCGTTACGGGCATGGGCATCGGACGACGGCTTACCTGGGACGCGGGCAGGTGTTTGGGCTGCCGGAGTCGATGCACTCGGCGGCCAGCGGCGGACGCGTCGAGTGGGCGCACTCATTGCGTGCGCTCGGGTATGTTGACGTGCTGAAGATCCCGCAGGCCGTGCTCGAGGAGCATGTGTTTCCACATCTCCCTCCCTTGAAGGGAGGGGTTAGGGGAGGGATGAACGACAGTCGAGACTCGAGAGTCAGGAGTCTAGATCTGGAAGACGTATCCGGCCCTCGACTATCCGCTCTCGACCCTGGACCTTCAAATCCCTCCCCCGTCCCCTCCCTTCAAGGGAGGGGGGGCCTTGACCAGAGCCTGTTGGAGTTCCTGGTCGATCGCCGGTTTATCAATGGGCGCGAGGCGATGGTTATCGACCTGGACCGCTGCACTCGCTGCGACGACTGCGTGCGGGCCTGCGCCGCGACGCACGATAACAACCCGCGGTTCGTTCGGCAGGGGCATCGGCATGGGCCCTTGATGGTGGCTCAAGCGTGCATGCACTGTGTGGACCCGGTGTGCATGATCGGCTGCCCGACGGGGGCGATTCACCGCGATCAGGCGACGGGCGTCGTGCGGATCAACGATCGCACGTGCATCGGCTGCGCGACGTGCGCCCAAAGCTGCCCGTACGACAACATCCAGATGGTCGAGATTCGCGACCGCCGCGGGCGGCCGCTCATCGATGCGGCGACGCAGCAGCCGATTGCCAAGGCCACGAAGTGCGATCTGTGCACCGACCTGGCCGGCGGGCCGGCATGCCAGCGGGCTTGTCCGCATGACGCCTTGGTGCGGTTGGACTTGGGCGATCTGCGCGAGCTGGCCCGGTGGATTTCGCGATAGCGTTCTATCATCAGGAACAGGATTTAGCCCCGCCGCTTGCGGCGGGCGCGGGGCAACCCCCGCGGCTAACTGGTCTGTTGCCGGCACATCAACCTTCGCAGGTTTTAGCGCAAACGCTACGCTAGCGGCCCTTTTGAGGCCCTTTGCTCCTGCTATACCCCGCCGCCATGCGTTACTTTGCTCGTCGCCGCTTGATCGGCGCCGCGATCACGCTTGCCGTGCTGGGCGGCGTCTGGCTGTGGGCCGAGCGCATGCGGCTGCGGCTGGAGTCGCCCAGCTACGTTACGGGCTGGACGCTATTGGCGGCGCTGGTGTTCCTTGCATTGTTCCAGTGGCGGAAGAAACTACCGGCGCCGTCGCTGGGGAGTGCAGCGATGTGGCTGCAGTGCCACATTTACACGGGAATTGGCACGGCGGGGCTGTATCTCATCCACACGCCGTGGCGGGTCCCGAACGGCAGGCTCGAACTGGCACTCGCCTCGTTGTATGGAGCGACGTTTGTCAGCGGCGTGGTCGGCTTGTACTGGACGCGCACGCTGCCGCGTCGGTTGAGCCGGCTTGGGCAAGAGGTGATCTACGAACGGATTGCGGCGCTGCGGGGTCGCATCCGCGAGCGGGCGCAGGCGGCGGTGCTCAACGCGGTTCGCGGCGGCGGGGGAACGACGCTCGGCGAGTTCTACCACGCCCGGCTGCACGAATACTTCTCGACGCACCGCGGCTGGCGGTACCGGTTCATGCCGAGCGGCCGTCGGCGAAAGACTCTGCTCGCGGAGCTGATGGAGGCGACGCGGTATCTTTCGGACGCCGAACGGAAGACGGCCGAGGAATTGTTCTCGCTGGTACGCGAGCGCGATGACCTTGATTACGCCGAGGCCCTGCAGTGGCGGCTGCGGGCGTGGCTGTTCGTGCATATCGGGCTGACATACCCGCTGCTGATGGCCGCCGGGCTGCACGCCTGGATGGCGCACCTCTTCTACGGAGGCGTGCCGTGAGGCCACCCCGTTCAGCAACGACGACTGACGGCTACGAGCGGCCGCAGCAGACGTGGCAGTGCGGACTGGCCGACGAGGGACTTGCGTGCCCGTTGGGTCCGGACGGGGCCGGACACTGCCCAGTGGCTGCGGCGTGCCGGCCGGTGCGTGACGGCGAGCGCTGGCAGTGCAATCGTTCGGCGCTGCGTGGCGGGCCGTGCAACACGGGGCCGGGGCCCGATGGAACTTGTGCGATCGTATACCGGTGCACGCCAGTCCGATCGTTGCGCACTCGGCGCGGG
>DASVCM010000324.1:0-2137 GCA_036381635.1 Lacipirellula sp. | reverse complement strand
GCATCGAGCGCACGCGCTCGGCGCCGGCGTGGACCATCGCATTGGCAATCGCCGGCGCCACGGCGATAATCGGCGTTTCGCCGGCGCCGACGGAGTTTAGATCGGGCCGATCGACCAGCACGACGTCTAGCTCCGGCAGGTCGCTCATCCGCGGCACGTGGTACGTTGCGAAGCTGGTCGAGTGAACCTTGCCGTCCTTGAATCGCATCGCCTCGGTCAGCGCGCCGCCAAGGCCCATGACGATGCAGCCCTCGACCTGCTGCCGCAGGTTCAGCGGGTTCTGAATGGCGCCGCACTCGAACGCCTGGCAGACCGATAGCACCTTCGGCTGGCCGTCGACCAGCTCGACCTCGACGCAGGCGGCGACGTAGGAGCCCTTTTCCGTGCCGCACGCCAGACCGACGCCGCGGTTTTCCTTGCGGCTGCTGCGGCGCTCGCGCCAGCCGAACTTCTCCGCAGCGGCGACGAGCACGTCCTTCAGCCGGCCGTCGGGCAAATGCTTCAGCCGAAACTCCAAGGGATCGACCTCCGCTATCGCGGCCAGCTCGTCGATGGCGCTTTCGCGGGCAAAGTTGTTGGCGGTTGAAGCGAGCGCGCGGTACGAGCCTTGCCGGAGCGGGGAGTGCGTGCCGAAGAATTGGGTGCGCCCGTGGGGAATCTCGTACGGCGTAGCGATTCCCGATTCGCCTGAGTTGTAGTTGGCGAAGTCCCACGCGCGAAGTCTTCCTTCGTCATCGAGCGCGGCTTGCACTTCAATCACGCCGGCCGGCCGGCTGTATGCCCAGACGAACTCTTCCTCCCGCGTCCAGCGGAGCGACACGGGGCGACCGGCGGCCTTGGCGAGCCGCGCCGCCTCGATCACGGCCTCGCCGGTGTGCTTGCCGCCGAAGCCGCCGCCGGTGTCGGGAACGATCACCCGCACTTTATCGCCGGGCAGTTGGAAGACGTTTTGCAGCTCGCCGTGGACGCGCGACGGCTGCTGCGTGCCGCACCAGACGGTGAGCTTGCCGCCGTCCCACTGGGCGACGCAGGCCCGCGGCTCCATCGGCGCGTGCTGAATGTAGGCGACGGTGTACGTCGCTTGGAGTTTATTAGCCGCCTTCTCGAGAGCCGCCGCGCCGTCGCCCCACTCGTTGCTCCGCGGCTCGCCCGTCGCCGTCTTTTTCAAATGCTCAAACAGCTCGTCGCTCGACGGCTGCGGCGTGGTCTTCCACCTGGCCGTCTTGGCGAGCGCCTCGATCGCCTTCGCCGCCTGCCACGAGGTCGGCGCCGTGCAGCCAACGAATTCGCCGTCGCGAACCGCTTTGACGCCCTCAAGCTGCTCAGCCGCCGAAAGATCGACCGACTCCAAGGTGGCGCCGAGCGCGGGCGCCCGAAGGACTTTGCCGTACACCATGCCCGGCAGCGCGACATCGGAAGGGTACTTGGCCGCGCCGGTGACGACGGCCTCGCTCGCGACTTTTGGGACCGACGTACCGAAGACTTGCCACTGATCGACGCGGCGGACCGTCGCCTCGTCCCCTTTGGCCGCGCTGAATGCCGCGGTCACGTCCGCATCGCGAACCAGTTCGGCCAGCGTCAGTCCTTTGCTGCCATCTTCGACCTCAAACTTGCCGTCGCTGAATGTCAAGGCGGATCGCTCGACGCCAAGCTTCTCCGCCGCCATGCCGACGAGCAGCTCGCGAGCGAGCGCCGCCGAGCGGCGCACCCGCGGCACGGTCGACGGCGTGGTGCGGCTGCCGGCGGTGCCGCCGTCGTCGGGGCAGAGCTCGGTGTCGGCCATGATCACGCGAATCGCGTCGACCGGCAGGCCCAGTTCCTCGGCGGCGGCCTGCGTGATCTGCGTGCGGGAACCCTGGCCGATTTCCACCTTGCCGGTCATCACCGTGACGACGCCGTCTTCGCTGATATGAAATCGCTCGGACAGCTTTTCCGGCGATTCGTAGTCCCAGCGCCGGCCGCGGCGGTCGCCGCGCTGCGCCAGAGCCGAGCGAGCGCCGACGGCGATGACCAGCCCGGCGCCGAGCACGCCAACGAACTCGCGGCGATCTGCCGAAAATCGATAGGCCGGCGGAGAGCGAAGTTCGTATCGCTCGATTTCCACCTCATCGTCGAGCTGAACTCTATGACCCGCCAT
>DASVCM010000323.1:0-2279 GCA_036381635.1 Lacipirellula sp. | reverse complement strand
GACCGATGGCGGAAGCATGCCATTGCGGTCGCGCAGCAGCGTGACAAAGTCGCTTCCCTCGGCAATCAATTCGGGGGGATCGACGAACGCCAGGTCGTGGCGCCGGGGCCACTCGGCTTCGCTCAGCGGATTGACCAGCCGCGCCACGCCAATCGCCAATGTCCGCGGAGCGATCGTCGCCGGCAGGGCGAGCACAATCGTCGCGGCAATAGCTGCGGCCAACGCGCGCCGCAGCGGCGCCCGCGGCATGACGGCGGCCAAATCGATCGACTCGATCGCCAGCGACGCGCGAAGCACTGCTGCACGGCGGAGATCGAACGAGCCGGCAGTCGCATCATCGGCTTCCTGCCGGCTGAACTCCAGTCCGCTGGCCAGCAGCCCGCGGTGTTCGGGATACAGCCGTTCAAGCGCCAGTGCCACGCCGAGCGGCGTCGCTTGCCCGCGAACGGCACTTCTCACCCATCGGTAGACGGCAATGAGTGAAACAAAAAGCAACGAAGATAAGATGATGCGGCCCGCGATATGATAGACGCCGAGAAGCCAGTCAAGCAGCATCACTCCGAATAGGGCGGCCACGACTGCCGCGAAGGCCCAGCAGGCCGCAGTCGCCCAACGACGCCGCGTGATGCGACGAGCCGCCGATTCAATCTGTTGGACGAAGGTGAGCCGCATACCTAGAGCAATCCCGAGCGGCGACGAAGGAACCATTCCGCGGCCAGCGCCACGCAAACGACGGCCAGCAACCCGTGCGAGTTCCACAACGGCTCCTCGGGCAATCGCTCAACGGCCGTTGGCCTTGCTGCGGGAAGCTCCTCTGGCAGCCTCGCCGCGGTCTTCGTCGTGTAGAACTTGCCGCCGGTGGCTTTGGCGGCGGCCTGCAAGCCCGCGGTGTTGACGGCGAGCCGCGACAGCTCGCTCGGCGGCGCGGAAATCGTAAACTCAGTCGATAACGATGGCTCGCCGCTGTTCGACCCGCCGACGCGCGCGGTATACCGGTCGGCCGGAAGGTCGTGAAGCGTCGCTTCAAAGATGCGCGCATGGGCGCCCCTTCGCCGCAAGCGAATCTCTCGCGTCGGCGTCGAATGGCCTAACAGCTCGATCGTTTGCGCCGCGCCCGCCTGGTCCCTCGCCGCTCCGAGCCGCAGGCGAATCGTCACCGGGTCGCCTGGCTGGTACTCCGTCCGATTCGTCGACAGCGTGCCGACGCCGCGCGTCGCCCGGCCGCGCGCTAGGCGGCGCACCGCCTGGCCCCAGTACCGGGCGAAGTACCGGTCGTCGTTCCGCCACCGCCAGCGCCAGGTTTCGTCGGTCGCATGCATCAGCACCTCCCCGGCGCCCACATAATGCCGCATGATCACCGGCTGCGAGGCCGCATCGCCGGATTCGGAAGCCGTCGTGGCCAGAATCTGAACCCCCGGCTTGACGCGCAGCGGCTCATAGAACCAGAGCAGCGGCGGAAGCTCTCGCCAGATGGCCAGCGACTCTTCCATCGTATCGCCCAGTTGGAGCATGGCGTCCCGCAATCCGGCGCTCGTAGGCGTCACGCGCACGCCAGCCGTCGTCGGCGCGCTGGAAGGGCTCGCGCTCTGTCCGCTCACATCGATTGGCAGCAACGATTGCATCGCTTCGCGATCGGCCAACGCCCGCGGCGTGTGGCGCTGTCCCGCAATGAGGACAAGTCCGCCGCCGTGCATCGACACAAACTTGTGGAGCAGATCCCAAGTCTGCCGCGGGAGTAGCTCTGGATCGACGTCGCCGAGGATCACCACATCATACTCGAGCCAGTCGGCCTCCGTGGCGGGGAACGCTCGCAGCGACGCTTCGTCCACGTCCGCGTAATCCGCGTCGGCGTCCTGCAGCCAGACGCGAAGATCGATCGCCGGGTCGCGCTCCAGCAAACTTTTCAAGGCCCGGAACTCGAAGCTCGGCGACGAGTCGACCAGTAGCGTGCGTATCGGACGATCGCGCACGTCGAGCGTCAGCTCCACTCGATTGTTCGCCAAATCGTCTTCTCCGGCCCGCCCTTCGGCTTCTACGACCAACGGCATTGGCCCCGGTTCGCTCGGCCGCAACGCCAGCCGTACGGTCGTCGGCTCGCCATCGGCAGGCAATTCGACTTGGGTTTCGGCGAGCGACTCCTCAGTGCCCGCACGCTTCAAAACCACAGCGGCTTTCTGACCGGCGTATCCGGTGGAGCGAACCGACGCTTCCAACTGCAGGCGATCGCCGGGAAAGACCACGTCTTCTACGAGCACGTCTTCAATCGCCACGTCCGGCCG
>DASVCM010000322.1:0-3140 GCA_036381635.1 Lacipirellula sp. | reverse complement strand
CCGCTGGCGCTACGAGAGTAGCGAGAGCGCCGGCGGCGGATTGCTTGACAAAGGCACGGCGGGAGAGAGGTGCAGGCATCGGTAGCTTTCCATATATTCGTGATGAGACGGCACAGCCGGCGATTATAGCAAGGTTGGGAGCCTGTAGCCCCGGGCTTTCAAGCTTACGCAGATGCTAGCGCGATGACTTGCAGCCCCGGCCTTTGGCCGGGGGTCGATATCCACCGGGACAGAGTTTGTCCTAGTGGAGACTTACCCCCCGGCGAAGCCGGGGGCTGCAATAACCGCGGCTCACGCCGGGATAGCAACTGCATAAGCTTGTTTGCCCAGGGGTCGCGCACTATGCAAGGCCGAGTCTATTCCAGTGGTGACCGACCCCCGGCCCGACGCCGGGGCTGCAACTAACCGCGCCGGCCAGGATGGCCGGGCTATATTTTTGCAACGCTGCGGTCGAAGTGCTTGGCCGCCCAAGACAACCATTCCTCGGTTGGCGGGCCGTAAGGGCGGAACTTGGTCGTCGTACCGAGGTCGTCGCGGTAGAGAAGCGCTCGGTTTTCGCCCAGGAGCGTCGCGGCGGGAGAGTCGATGAGGCTGGTCGAGTCGGCGGCGCTCATCTGCATGGCGATGCGGTACTCGATCTCCCGTAGCGTGAGCCGGTCGATCGCGCGGGTCATCGAGTTGTACGACTCGCACCAGAACAGGACGTGAACGCCGACGGCGGGACCCTCCTTGAAGATTTCGCGGAACCGCTTGTCCGGGCTCGGCGCCTTTCCGTTGGTCGAGGAGAAGGAGAAGCTGTAGTCGTCCTCGGTGACGCGCAGGTCGCGGAACTGGGCCAGGTCGTAGACGACCAGATAGATCGAGCCGAATCGCTCTTCGGGCGATTGGCCGCGGCGGGCGACTTCGTCGGCGAGCGTGTTTACAGTTTGAGCGGCGGTGCGCGGCGGCACGACATCCACAGCATCGCCGATTGTCTTGGCGACTTGCGACCAGACGCCCAAAACCGGCGACTCCGGCCGAGCGCCGTCGAGCACGATGAATCGCGCGCCCGCTTCTCCATGTTGGGCGGCGAGCGCCATTACCGACGTGGCGAGCATGCCCGCGGCCATCCGCTCGTCGAGGCCGATGAGCGCCAGGTTGTGCCCGCCTTGGCGACGGAGCATCAGGTGCGTCGCAGGTTCGATTCGCACCGCCGAGCCGAGCCACATCTTGGGCTCCCTGTGCGTGGTTCGCTCCGGGTGGGCGATTGCGGCGACGAGGTCCGGATTGTCCCGCGGGTCGGCCGGAACGTTGCCTTCGAAGACGATGGTGGGCTCGCTGGATGGCGCCGATGCAATCGGCTGCTCGCGGAGCGTTGCCAGATACTCCTGCCGCTGGGCGTCGGGGAGCCACACAACCTGGAACGGATGATTCCCGGCGACCAGACCGTTCTGGTCGTTATAGATGGCCTCGCCGGGGCGGCTGAGGAGCCGGGCCGCATTGTTTTCATCGCTGAGGATCAGATGCGCGTCGGCCTCGCTGCACTCCAGAGCAATGCGGACGGCCATCTGGCCGAGCGTGCTGCGGGCGAGCGAGTAGGCGCCGGCGAGCGTCTGCGAGCCGAGCATCACATGGATGCCGAACGCGCGGCCTTGCCGCACCAAACGGTCGAGCAGTAGGGCGGCGTCCTGAGCCAGTCGATCGTCGGCGACGAACAGCTCCTGGAATTCGTCGATGACCAGCAGCGTACGCGGCATCACAACGTCGGGCGCGGCGCGGCGGAAGCCGGCGAGGTCTTGCACGCCATGTTCGCGGAAAAGCTCGCCGCGGCGTCGCAGCTCCAGATCGAGCCGTTCGAGGACGCTGACGCCGAACTCGCGCTCACTCTCGATCGCGATGACCCGCGCATGCGGGAGCCGACCGTTGGCGTAGGCTTTGAATTCGACGCCCTTCTTAAAGTCAACGAGATATAGCTCGACTTGGTCGGGACCGTAGTGAAGGGCCGCGTTCGTGATGATCGCGTGCAGCAGCGTCGATTTGCCGGAGCCCGTCTTTCCGGAGATCAGCGCGTGTTGCGAGGTCCCCAGGCCCAGCCGCACCGATTGCAGTTCCTTGGCCCCGGCGCGGCCGATCGGCACAACCAATTCACGAGCGGAATCGCCGGACCAGATCGCATCGGGCTTTGGCGCCACAAGCGCGAACGGGACCTCCACCTTGCTCGCCTCGCGCGACTGCTGGCCGGCGGCGCGGAGCAGGTCGATCATTCGCTCGGCCTCTGGTAGTGGGTCGACCTCCAGCGGCAGCTTCGAGAACAGCGGGTAGTTCCACGCCAGACGATTCTGCTTCCACTCAAGGTGGACCGCATCGTCGAGCAACGACTGCAACTTAAACTCATGCGGCAGGCGCAGCTCCGTATCCACGCTCAGCAGCGTGAAGACGCCGCACCGCGGACCATTTTGCGAAATGGACACGAGCTTTCGGGCCGCCGACTCGGAGAACCCGGCCGGGAAGTTGGCGGCCACGACAACGTGGTACGGCTCGGCCACCTCGCCGGCGCTTTGGTTGTATTGGTGGATCGTGGCGAACTCGTTGCGGAGGTACTTCTGAAGGACCTTCTCCATGTGCTCGCTGATAAGCGAGAGGCGCTCGTCGATATGCTTCGGGTCCGTCCAGATCTTGGCGGCGACAAGCTGTTCGTCGTAATCGGCCAGGTGCATGAATGCTGCAAAGTTTTCGCCTAAGCCCGCGGGGTCGATGATCGTGAATCGCAGCTTGCCGGCGGGCATCGACGTGAGAAACCGCAGCATCATGAGTTGCAAAACTTCAACCGCGGCGCGACGCCCTGCCCCGTCAGCCGTGATGACCAGCCGCGGTTGCTCGTCGAAGACCATCGACGCGGGGAGAACGAGCCGTTTGACGCCGGGGTCGAGCCGCTTGTCTTCCGGAAGCCCGTGCTTCACCAGTTGCAGCGGCAGAGGAGACTCGCCGAAGCGGATGGCTTCCGGTGGTTCTGCAGGCCGCTGCCAGTTGCTTGAGTCCTCGGCATGCCAATCGGGGAACAACTCGCGGCAGCGGGCCTGCATGGCGTCGAGCTCGCTCTTGATGGCGGCGAAGCCGCTGAGCCATGCGTCGGCCATGGCTTGCCAGGCCGCTTCCTGCTT
>DASVCM010000321.1:0-2081 GCA_036381635.1 Lacipirellula sp. | reverse complement strand
GTCGCGCTCGGCGAACGAGCCGCCGGTAAGCACATAGTCAGCGCGGTCGGCGAGCGGCGAGGGGAGAATATCCTGCACGATCACCAGCTCTGCCTGCGCGAACGCCTCGGCGTGCTGCGGCTCGAGCCATCCGGCAGGGTCGCCGCCCACGGCGTACAGCACATCGAGCCCGCCGGACGCCGCTTGTGCGGCGACGTCGCCGTAGGTGAGCTGCGAACCAAAGTGTGACAACACCATGCTCACGCCGCGACGATTTGGCGCCTTCTCGGCATGAATCGTAAACCGCACCGGCTCTTTTACGCGGCCATAGAAATCTCTTGGGTACTTGTCGTCTTCGCCTTCAACCCGCACCGGGCCGAGCGCGAGTTTCACCTGCGGCGACAGCCCATGAAGGTAGCTGGCGAGCATGTAGGCTTCTTCGCAGGTCATCCAGGGCGAGAAGATCGCCGCACAGCGGTCGCCCGCCTTCGCCACGGCCCTGTTAAGAGCTTTGTCGAGCGACGGCAGGATGTCGTCCCAGTCGCGCGTGCGGACCTCGCCGTTCTTGCGGCGGATGGGGAACGTGAGCCGTCGCTCGTCGTGGATGTACTTCCATCCGAAGCGGCCCTCGTCGCACATGAAGTGGCCCTGCGAGAGCGGGTTCGGCTTCGGCGTCAGCCGATAGACACGATCGTCGTTCTGATGGACTTCGATCGTGCAGCCGGTGCTGCAGTTCGGGCAAACGCTCTTCTGCTCCTTGAGCCACCAGACGCGCTGCTTGTACAGGAAGTCCTTGCTGCACAGGGCGCCGACCGGGCACAGGTCGACTACGTTGCCGGCGAGCTTGTTGTTGCACGGACGGCCGGGGAAAATGTCGATCTCCTCGGCCGTGCCGCGGGAGATCACCTGCAGCTCGCTCGTGCCGCTGAACTCGCGCGTGAACCGCACGCAGCGGGTGCACATGATGCAGCGGTCGGTGAACAGCGTGATCTGGTCGCCGATGTAATCTTTATCCGGCTTGATGTTCTTCGGCTCTTGCAGCCGGCTGTAGCCGCGGCCGTACTTGTAGCTGTAGTCCTGCAGCCCGCACTCGCCGGCCTGGTCGCACGTGGGGCAATCGAGCGGGTGATTCAGCAGCAAATACTCCAGCGTCGCGGCCTGGGCGGCCTTCACCTTCGGGCTGTCGGCGACGACGACCGTGTTTTCCTTGACCGGCGTCTGGCAGCCGGGCACAAGCTTCGGCTGCATGACGATCGAGCCGTCGGGCTTCTTCTCGCCCACTTCAACGAGGCACATCCGGCAGCTCGCCACGACCGACAGCGCCGGGTGCCAGCAGTACGAAGGAATCTCAAACCCGATCCGCTGAGCAGCCTGGATGCAGTTGATCTGCTCCTTGTCCTTCAGCTCGATCTCTTGATTGTTAACAAATGCCGTGGGCATGTCGGTTATCTAACTTCTTGAACTGATTCACTGCAGAGGACGCGGAGTACGCAGAAAATAACAATGCGGATTTGTCTCTCGCCTCTGCGTACTCTGCGCTCTCTGCGGTGACTAAATGTGTTTCTGCTCAATGTGCGCCGGCCATTAGCTCCTGGGCGGGGGTCATCGTGCGGCGGCGCTGGGCGATATACTCCTCGAACTCGGGGCGGAATTTGCGGATGGCGTTCTTGATCGGCCAGGCGGCGCCGTCGCTCAGGCCGCAGATCGTCGTGCCGGGGATGATGCCCATCGACTCGGCAACTTCAATCAGCGTGTCGAGATCCTCCGGTTTGCCGTCGCCGGAACGAATCCGCTCCAGGATGCGGGTGCTCCAGGTCGTCCCCTCGCGGCAGGGCGTGCACTGGCCGCAGGACTCGTGCGCCATGAACCGGCAGCAGTTGTACAGGACGTCGACCATGCTGGTCTGATCGTCGACCACCACCACCGCCGCCGTGCCAAGCCCGAGGCAGCCAGCCTTCAGCGGACCGTTGAAGTCGAGCTTGGTATCGAGTTCATCTGGAGAAAGAAAGCCCATGCTGATGCCGCCAGGGACGACGGCCTTCGCCTTGCGCCCCTTCCAGACGCCGCCGGCATGCTCGTCGATCAGCTCGCGCGCGGTGACG
>DASVCM010000320.1:0-6705 GCA_036381635.1 Lacipirellula sp. | reverse complement strand
AAGCCAAACCGCAAGCCGGCGAGCGCGTATGACTTACTCAAGCTGCGCGAGACGAGCACCCGCTCATTGTCCGCAACTAATCCGAGACAATTGGTCTCGGCAAAATCGGCGTACGCCTCGTCGACCACCAGTGGGCAGGGGAGGGCGGCGGCTATGTTCCCCACAACATCCGGAGGAAGATTGGTGCCCGACGGGCTGTTCGGGTTGGCCAAGAAGGCAAGCCGCAGGCGCTCCATTGGCCGAGTGAAGTTCTCGCCCAATGACCAATCGCTCTTGAAGTCGACTATATCGGTCGTAGCGCCTTGAATGGCGGCCAGCGTGTCGTACAGCACGTAGCTTGGCCGCGGAAACCGCACGACGTCGCCGCTATCGACGAACGTGCGCGTGATGATGGTGAGAATGTCGTCGCTGCCGTTGCCGCACAGGATCCAGTCGGGGGTAATGGCCGGCAGCTCCCGCTTGAGCAATTCCGCCGCCCGCTCGCGAAACTGCGTGGCGTGCGGGTCCGGATAGCGCTGCAGCCCAGCCGTACAGACGCGGCCAATCGCCGCTTTCACCGCCGGCGAGCACTGGAATGGATTCTCGTTCGTGTTGAGTTTGACGAACTCCATCCCCCGCGGTTGCTCGCCGGGGACATAGCCTTGCATCGCGGAAATATTGGAGCGGAACATTGGCATATTGTTTGGGAAAGGCGTAGCCGCAAAAAGCCACAAAAGGCGCAAAGAAAGAGGAATGAACGGTGTTAATTACAACCAGAAGGCTATGAAGCCTTAACGATTCTCCTATTCTTTTTTCGCGCCTTTTGTGCCTTTTAGCGGCCACTCTTATGAGTCATTACGGATCTGAACCGCGGCCGCGTGGCCCGTGAGGCCCTCCTTGTTCGCCATCAACAGCACGTCATCCGCGATCGCCTTCAGCCCCTCGCGGGTGAAGTGGATCATGCTGTTGGCCCGCAGGAAATCGTTGGCCGACAGACCGCTCGCGTACCGCGCCGTGGCGCCGGTGGGCAGCACGTGCGAGGGCCCGGCGGCGTAGTCGCCCAACGGAACGGGGCTGTAAGGACCGATAAACACGGCTCCGGCATAGCGAATCTTCTTCGCCAGCAACTCCGCATTGGCAGATGCCAGGTGCAAGTGTTCGGTGGCCAGCTCGTTCGCCAGCTCGGCCGCTTCGTCCTCATTCCGCACTAAGATCAGCGCGCCAAACGCCTCCAGCGACTGCCGCGCCAAGTCGCCGCGCTCGAGCTTCGCCAACTGCCGCTCCAGCTCCGCCGCGACTGCGTCTACGAGCTTTTCGTTCCATGTAATGAGAATTGCAGAACCCGGAGCGTGCTCCGCCTGGGCAATCAGATCGGCTGCGGTGTAGCCGGCGTGGGTCGTCTCGTCGGCGATGACGATCACCTCGCTGGGCCCGGCGATCGAGTCGATGTCGACCTCGCCGTAGACGTGCTTCTTCGCCAGCGCCACGAACAGGTTGCCCGGGCCGACGATTTTGTCGACTTTCTCGATACTGGATGCTGGATGCTGGATGCCGGATGCTGAATCGCCTGCGATGCCGTAGGCTAGGGCAGCCACGGCTTGGGCGCCGCCGACGCGGTAGACCTCCGTAACGCCCAGCTCGTGACAGGTTGCCAAGAGGTCCTGATTGTAGGAGCCAAACGCTGTGGGCGGCGCGACCACGGCAATCTGCTCCACGCCGGCCGCTTGCGCAGGCACGACAGTCATCAGCACCGTCGAAGGATACGCCGCCGCGCCGCCGGGAACGCACACGCCAATGCGCTGAAGTGGCAAGTATCGCTGGCCGAGGTAGCCGCCGTGCTCCGTTTCCAGCCACACGTCGCGATGGAGAATCGCCTGCTGAAAACTGAGGATGCGGTCGCGAATCCGCCGCACCGCAGCTAAGAAAGCTGGATCAGCCGCCGCATGGGCCGCCTTCAACTCCTCGGCGGAAACTCGCAACTCGCCGGCGACGATCTCCTTGCCGTCGAGCTTCCTCGTATATTCCAGCACGGCCGCCAGCCCGCGCCGCCGAACATCGCCGCAGATTCGCTCGACCACCTGCACCGGCGTGAGCGGTTCGCCAAACGCCTCCACAGTCTTCCGCCGCCCGGCCTCGCTCACGACATTCCCCTCCGGCGCCAGCTTCGCCCGCAGGTCGGCAATCTGGGCGGCCGCCCCGGAGTTGCGGGTGTCGATTCGAGCAATATTCAGCGGCATCGGTTTGGCGGTCTCTAGGTCGGGAAATGTGCGTGTGCCGGCGTTACAATGTGCCGAGGATGCGACCATCCGTCGGCGTCCGATGTGATCGTATTAACCTACAGGCTACAGCCTACAGCCTCCAGCCTTCTTCATGATCGAACTCCGCAGCGACACGTTCACCAAACCCACCCCCGCCATGCGAGAGGCCATGGCCGGCGCCGACGTGGGCGACGACGTCTACCGTGAGGACCCGACCGTCAACCGGCTGGAGGAGAAGGTCGCCGCGCTGCTGGGCAAGGAAGCGGCGCTGTTCGTCCCCTCCGGGACAATGGGCAACCAGATGGGGGTGCGCGTCCATTGCCAGCCGGGCGACGAGTTTCTGTGCAATTCCGACTGCCACATCTATATGTACGAGCAGGGGGCGGCTGCGCAGCTCTTCGGGCTGTCCGCCCGGCCCATCGCCGCCGAGGGGCACCTGCTGACGCTTGAACACCTCGAAGACAAGATCCGCCCCGACGATGTTCACCATCCGCGCACGCGGCTGGTGACGCTCGAAAACACTCACAATCGCGGCGGCGGGCGGATCCAGCCGTATGACGAAGTGGTCCGCATCTGCCGGTGGGCCGCCGAGCATGGGTTGGCTCGGCACCTGGACGGCGCGCGCCTGTTCAACGCCGTGGTCGCCAGCGGCATTTCGGCTGCCGACTGGGCGCAGCACTTCGACACCGTAAGCGTCTGCTTCAGCAAGGGCCTGGGCGCTCCCATCGGCTCGGCGCTCATCGGCCCGCGCGACAAGATCGAGCAGGCCCGCCGGCTACGCAAAGCTCTCGGCGGCGGCTGGCGCCAGGCCGGCATCCTCGCGGCCGCGGCGATCTACGCCCTCGACCATCACATCGAGCGGCTGGCCGAGGACCACGCCAACGCGCAGACTCTCGCCGACGCGATTCGCAAGACTGACGGACTATCGCTCGACCCCGAGCAGGTGGACACGAACATCGTGATCTTCCGCATCGACGAACGGCTCGGCTCGGCGGAGCAGCTATGCCAGCGTCTGGCCGAGCAGGACGTTCGCATGCACACGATATCGTCTAATGGGGTCCGCGCAGTATTCAATTTGGATGTCTCGGCGGAAGATTCACGGAAGGCGTGCGAAGTACTCACCGGCGTCCTAAGGTGAGTAAATGCAAACGCAGGACCAACTCACACCCGGAAAGAAGCCGCAGTTTCAAATTGATCTGCGTTCAGCTTTTGCAGTCACGCTTTCAGTGGCCATTGGCCTGACGGTCGGCGCAGCTCCTTCCAAAGTCGACGCCACCTACTACGATCCCTTTGATATTGGGATTCCCAAACTGGATTGGCATTTCGCGCTCTTGGCCGCAGCCTCGACGCTAATTGCCATCAACTTATTGAAGGAGGCGTTTGCTCTCCAACGCCAGCGTCGGTCCGAGGAAGAGAATTCTTACGCGCTTGGCCTCGCGGTGGAGGTGGCGGGACGATCAGCATTGGCAACCATTCTCCTGGCAAGCCTGACAATTCGATTGTTAGTAGTACGTGGACTTGTTGTTCTTCCGGAGAACGAGAATGGCTTCTTTTATTTTGGCGATGTCATGACCACGCATGTGTGGTGGCTAGCTTTAGGCATTGCAATTGCCGAGCTACTCCAATCATTGAAGCCACGCCGTGAAATGCGGCCGCGCAGAATTGTCTCAACGTTTACAACCCTAGCCGCCGTGGCGCTCGGAGCGTATGTGCTACGGGATCTCTTGGCCGTAACTTTTCTCGTGCACTTGGCCTGCCACGGCGTCGATGTGAGTCAGCCTGGAGTGTATCAGCGATATTTATGGCTGACTCAGGTTGAAGAAGTGGTGTTAACGTCGTCGGCCGCCTTCGCGTTTGCCTCGGTCCCGCTTGCCGCAATTTGCCTGGGACGTGGCATACAACAACAGCCCGGACGCCGACGCCGACTGCAATTCTCTATCGGCGCTCTGTTGCTGCTCGGAGCCGCCGTATACACGGTTTGGTTTTTTTGGCGAGTAATGCCCGCCATTTCCCCTGACCTGGCCGAAGCCGGGGGATCGGGTACTTGGTTTGAACTCCTCGGCGGCGGCGTCTTGGCAGGCATGGCGGTGTACTATGCAGCGTGCCGCATCTCGCGCGTTCAAGGCTCCGCGCGGCATACCTTCAGCGAAAAGCCGCAAACCGACGTCGGCATGCTATTCAGTATCCTCGTCCTTTTCATAGCCGCCGTCGTTTATTTCGTGCAGTACACTCGCTCCATGTCGGACTCGACGTTCATGGATTTGGCAGACGTAATAGCCTATTCGTTGACATTCCCGGACACCTACTTCATGTTCGCCATTACAGTGCTGAGCGTACAACTTGCATGGGTCGCGTGGAGGCGAGGGAACGCGTCGACGCTCACCGTCCACGCCATTGACGGTCGCCGCTTCGCCGCGGCCATCGTAGCTTTTTCGGCGCTGACCATCGTCGCGATACCCACGTTCATAGCGGCGGGCTTTGGGCTTTGGTTGGGCCCGTGGTATCGCTGGTGATGAGTTGCGAATAGGCTCACTCAATCCCGCCAAGCGCCGTCGCTCGCGCCACGCGGTCGATGCCCAGCATGAACGCCGCGGTTCGCAGGCTGACCTTTCGCTCGCGCGACATGTCCCAGACGCTGTCGAACGCCAGCGTCATCGTCCGCTCCAGTTCCTGCCGCACGCGGTCCAAGTTCCAGTGATAGAACTGGCGGTTCTGCGCCCATTCGAAGTAGCTGACGGTCACGCCGCCGGCATTGGCGAGCACGTCGGGCACTAGCACCGCGCCGCGCTTGGTCAGCACCTCATCGGCGTCGGGCCGGACTGGCTCGTTTGCCGCCTCGATAATGATCGGGGCCTTGATCCGCGCCATATTGTCAGCGTTGATCACGCCGCCCAGGGCGGCGGGGATCAAAACGTCGACGTCCATTTCCAGCAGCTCGTCGTTAGTGATCAGTTCCGCTTCTTTGTATCCAGCCAGCGAGTTTTTGTTCTGGTTGGCGAAGCGAATGGCGCCGAGCACGTCGATGCCGTCCTTGCGGTAGTAGCCCCCGCTCACGTCGCTCACCGCTACCACTTTGCACTCGGCGTCGCGCAGGTACTTAGCCGTGTGCGAACCGACGTTGCCGAAGCCTTGAATCGCGACTCGCGTCTGCGGCGGCTTGCGGCCGGCGCGGGCCAGGGTCTTGAGCGTGATGATGCCGACGCCGCGGCCGGTCGCCTCTTCGCGCCCCGGGATGCCGTAGTACTCGACGGGCTTGCCGGTGACCACGCCGGGGTTGAACCCGTGGTATTTGTTGTACTGATTCATGATCCACGCCATCACGTGGGCGTCGGTCCCCATGTCGGGCGCGGGGATGTCAATATCCGGCCCGATGACGTCGTGGATCGAATCGATGAACTTGCGGGTGAGCCGCTCCAACTCACGCTGCGAGAGCGTCCGAGCGTCGACCGCGATGCCGCCTTTGGCGCCGCCGTAGGGGATGTTTACTACGGCCGTCTTCAGCGTCATCAGCGCGGCGAGACTGCGGACTTCGTCGAGGTCGACCTGCGGGTGATAGCGGAAGCCGCCCTTCATCGGTCCGCGCGAGTTATCGTGCTGAACGCGGTAGCCGACGTACGTCGCCACGTCGGCATTGTCCAGCTCGATCGTGACTTGAACCTGGATTTCGCGCTTGGCGATGATCAGCCGCCGCCGCATGCTCTCGGGCAGATCAAGTTGATCCGCGGCCCGATTGAAGTAAGCCAGAGCCGCTTCCGAAGACTTCATCGCATGCCTCGCTCGCTGCCGCAACAGGGTGGGTGGTGGGAACGCGCGTCCGGTGGATAATAAAACTTAGCATTTGCCGCGGCAAGGAAGGGCTTCGCCCTGAGACGCGCTGGCAATTGCTTAGAAAGCGCAATTATCCTTAGCGCCCGCATTGGCATGGCCGAACCGGAAATCAACATTCGCACGGATCCGCGACCGACGGCTCGCGCGTCGGGCCGCGCCAAACGGCCGCTGACCTCGCCGGTCGTCTTGCTGGCAAGCGCGGCGGTTTGTGCGGCGATCGCCATCGTGATTCTTGTGGCGGTAAACTCGTCATGGCCGAACATCGCGGCGCCTGCGAAGCCCGACACATCGTCCAATAGGCCCGATCACGCGTCGGCGATGCCAGCGGCGCCTGAAGGCGGCGAGTCGCCCAGCGGCGAGGAGATCGTCGATGATCCGCAGGGCAAGCTGCTGTGGGCCTCGCCGACGGCCAGCGCCCCCTTATCGCTTGCATACGTTCCATCCGGAACGCAGTGCCTGCTGCATCTGCGTCCTGCGGAGCTTGTGGCTCACCCTGAAGGCGAGCGGACGCTTGCCGCACTGGGCCCCTGGGGGCGCCAGACGGTGGTTCGGCTAAAGTCGATCGTGCCCGCTGAACTCAGCGAGATCGATTCCCTGCTCGCCGCCTTTGTGATCAGGGACGACGGCGCCCTGGACGCTT
>DASVCM010000319.1:0-2107 GCA_036381635.1 Lacipirellula sp. | reverse complement strand
CGATAGACTCTCCTCAGCGCCGCGCCGGCGGGCTGTTAGCCCGCGGCTATTAAGGTCTCTGCTTCGCATCGAGGAATTAGCTTCTTAGACTGTCTCATTCCATGCCGCCGGAAACGCAGCCCGTACCGCCGAAGACCAATCGCAGCCGAGCGGCGGGGACGCGCGCCGGCGGCACGTCGGGAAAGCGGCGGCCCAAAACGCTGCGGGCGAAGCAGAAGCTCGGCAAGTACACGATCGAAAAGAAGCTGGGCGAGGGGGGCTTCGCGACGGTGTATCAGGCGCGCGATGAGATCGAGGGGATCAAGGTCGCGCTGAAGATGCCGTACCCGCATCTGCTGACGGGCGCGGCGATGGAAGATTTTCGCCGCGAGGTGCGGCTGGTCGCGCAGCTTGAGCATCCGAACATCCTGCCGCTCAAAACGGCGCAGTACATCGACGAGCATTTCGTGATCGTCACGGCGCTGGGGAAGATGACGCTCGAGGATCGGATCGGGCGGCGGCTGCCGATCGATTTGGCGATTGATTTTGCGAGGCAGATGCTTGCCGCGGTCGCGTATGCTCACAGCCAGAAAATCATTCACTGCGACATCAAGCCGGATAACTTCATCCTGTTCGAAGGCGACCGCCTGCGGCTGACCGACTTCGGCGTGGCGAAGGTCGCGCAGCGAACGCTGCGGGCCTCCGGCGCCGGCACGTTGGGCTACATGGCGCCGGAGCAGGCGATGGGGCGGCCGTCGTTCAGGTCGGACGTGTTCGCGCTGGCGTTGGTGCTATACCGGATGTTCTCGGGACATCTGCCGGAGTACCCGTTCGACTGGCCGCCGCGGGGGTACCGCCAATTGCGCGAGAAGCTGCACCCGGCCCTGATCGAGCTGATGCGGCGATCGATGGAGCTGGCGCCGCAGCGGCGGTTTGCCGACGGTCAGGCGATGCTCAACGCCTTCAGCCGGATCAAGTCGCCGCGGCGGCCGCGGGCGACCGCTCGCCGCGCGACCAAGAGCAGCCGCCGTACGACCGACTGGAAGACGATGCAGCGGCGACAGTTCCAGCAGGAATTCGGCAAGGCCCTGCAGACGAAGCACGCGTGCAACCAGTGCCAGGGACCGGTGGCGGAGCCGATGCAGTGTTGCCCGTGGTGCGGCAAGACGCGGCTGGCCCACGAGGGGACGACGACCTTCCCGCAGCAGTGCCCGCGCTGTAATCGCGGGATGAAGCTGGACTGGAAATACTGCCCATGGTGCTATGGGCCGGGGTTCGAGCCGTCGTCCAATCGTCAATTCTCGGATGTTCGCTATACGGGTCGCTGTCAGAATCCTAAGTGCACTCGTAAAGTGCTGATGCCATTCATGCGATACTGCCCATGGTGCCATCGCAAACAACGACGTAAATGGAAGATCCCCGAGTCGAACCACACGTGCCGGCATTGCGGCTGGGGCGTGGCGGCGGGGTATTGGAGTCATTGTCCCTGGTGCTGTAAGCGGATTGGGGGATGACAGTTAGGCGCGTTTGCGCGCTCGTTAAGGACTTACTCAACTGGTTGACTGGGTGAATAGGTGAGTAAGTTAGTAGGTGAGTAGGAGGCGTGTCATCCTGAGCGGAGCGAAGGATCTGGCGCTGGCGAAAGCTCTAGATTCTTCGCTCCGCTCAGAATGACGGTCCCGGTAGGGCGAGGGAATAATGCTTGTTTGCGGACTTCCAACGCCCTTGGCTCAACCGCTTTGTTACCCGCCCATTTACCTCTCGCCCTCCATGGACTGCCAACCGCTCGCATCCTGCGAGGCTCGCACGTTCCTGAACGCCGACATGCTCGAGCCGGAGGCGTTCGAGCTCGCCGGCGGTACGGCGGCGGTGTTCTCGGCGCGGCGGCCGGAGAAGGCGACGGCCAATCAGGACGCCGCGGCGGTGATCTCCGCCGGCGACGGGTCGGCCGTGCTGGTGGTGGCCGACGGCTGCGGCGGGATGGCCAGCGGCGAACAGGCGGCGCGGATCGCGGTGGAATGCCTGACGGCGAGCATTGCGGCGGCCGTTGGGCCGGAGGGGCCCGGGCTGCGGGCGGCGATTCTCGACGGCGTGGAGGCTGCCAATCGGCAGATTCTCGACCTGAAGG
>DASVCM010000318.1:0-17293 GCA_036381635.1 Lacipirellula sp. | reverse complement strand
CGACACGCCGGAGTCGCCGCTGCTGCGGACGCCGAGAATTCAGTTGGATCTTCCCCCGCTGGCAGAGTTGACGTCGAAGTCCGCCGCGGCCGAAGACGCCGTCGCGGCGCCCATCGACGCGGAGCCCGCGCTAGGCGCCGTGCGCGGCGAGGCGGAGCAGGAAGTCGCCGATCCCGCCGAGAAAGCCGAAACTGCGGAGCCGCAACTCACCTCCCATGGCGACCAAACGGGGCCGACTCCGGCCGCGCCGGAAGCGGCGCCGCAGACGCTCCGTTACCCAACGACGCCCTTTGCATCGTTCGACTTCGGGCCAACGGCTCATCAGGCCGCGGCGCCGGCCGAATCGCCCGCTCCCGCAGAAACCCGTTGAGCACAATTGCCGGCGCTTATGAATGCAATCGATCAGGCGTTCATCCGCGCCTATCAAACTGACGACGAAGTGACACGCAGATGGGAGGGCGAAGCTCCTGCTGAGCCGGGAAGCGCGCGCCTGCGCTCGGCTCGGCAGGAGCCTCGCCCTCCCGGAGATCGCATGCTCGGCCCCGATCGCCGCGGCGAGCGCCGGCCGCTGTCGGCCTTCGCGATGCAAGGACCCGCGGTTGAGGCCCGGTTCAAGCCCGCCTTGGAGGTGGACGCGTTCCGCTGGCCGGCCGTGTGTGAGCGGCTGCTGCATGGCTGCCGCGATCGATTGCAGCCAGCGCTACTGTCACTGCTGGCCGCCGACGAGGCGGGCCGCAGCCTGATTGGCATCGCGTCGCCGGCGCGCGGCGCCGGCTGCACGACGCTGGTCATGTGCCTTGCCCGGTTGCTGGTCGAAGCGGGAAAGACGGTGGCCATCGTTGACGGCAACTTCGCGGCGCCGGGCCTGGCCCGCGGGCTGGGGCTGGCCGTGCAGTCCGGCTGGGAGGATGTGCTTTCGGGACGCCTGCCGCTGGCTGAAGGCGTCGTCCACTCGCTGGCCGACCAGATCACGCTGTTGCCGCTGGCGACTGGCGGCGCCGCCGCGGCGGAGCGGCTCGACTCGATCCACGCTTCCGTTACCGCCGGCGTACTGCGGTATCACTACGACGTCGTGTTGTTCGATCTGGGCGCCGTCGAGGATCCCGCCCAAGGCGCCGCTGCTCGCCGCCTGGTCCAACAGTGCCGGCTGGACGGCATCGTTCTGGCCGCGAGTCATGACCATGCATTAGCGGTTCATCCGCAACGACTGATGCAGGCAGCCCCCGAGCTTGCGTCCATCTGCCTTGGCGTGGTCGAAAACCGGCTGCGCGCCGCCTGAGCCTTACCAACGAGCCGCAATGTATCTTGACTACTGGCAACTCGACTCGAAGCCGTTTGAACCGGGGTGCGATGCGCGCGCGATGTTCAAAGGCGCCTCACATACGTCGGCGCTGAACAAGCTGCGGTATGCGATCGAGAACGGCCGCGCGGCAGGGCTCGTCGCAGGACTTTCAGGCACGGGCAAGACGCTGCTGGTCGAATCGCTTCGCCAGCAACTCGGCGAGCAGTATCAGCCGTTTGTGCGGGTGGTGTTTCCGCAGATGACCGATCGCGATCTGCTGGTGTACCTCGCCGAGCAGTTTGGCGCGCCGCCGGCCGATCCGCCGCGGTATACGATTGAAGAGAGTTTGCGGCGGCTGGAGTATGTCTTCGGCGAGAACGTTCGCGCAGGCCGACACGCGGTGCTGATGATCGACGAGGCCCATCTGCTCGAAGACAGCGGGCTCTTGGAGCCGCTGCGCCTGCTGCTGAATCTCGGCTCACTGGAGAAGCCGCCGTTCACGCTGCTGCTAGTTGGGCAGCCGACGCTCCTGCCGATGATCCAACGGCACGGCGCGCTCGACGAGCGCATCGACATCAAGGTGGTGCTATCGGCGCTGTCGGTCCAGGAGGCGATCGAATATGTGCGGCATCGGCTGGCAGCGGCGGGCGCTACCCGCGAGATTTTCACCGCCGAAGCCCTTACCGCGGCCCACCAACTTACGGCCGGCGTCCCGCGGCGGCTGAACCGCCTGTGCGATCTGGCCCTGTTGGTCGGCTTTGCCAACGGCCAGCACACGATCGACGCCGAGGCCCTGCGGGCGATTCACGGCGAGCTGGTGACCATTCCTGCGGCCGCCTGATGTGCAGCAACTTGGGAGGGCGAGGGTCGTCCCGGCTGTGAGGTCCCATTAAACTTGAAGCATGGGACCAGACAAGCCTCACCGCCGCATGCCATCGATTGCGACCGTCGACACCGACCGCGAGGCCCGCTGCGGCTTTCCCGAAGTCATTTTCGGCGAGGGAAAGTCGGCGGAGACCATTGCGGGAATCGCTCGGCAGCTCGTCGAGCGGAAGCAGGAAGTCCTGGTCACGCGCGTCGATGCGGCGAAGGCCGTTCAGCTCGAGCAGCTTCTGCCGGAGTCGCGCTACAACGCGGTTGGCCGAACGCTGCGCCTCGATTTCGCATCGCGTGATTCCGGCGGGGACCGCGGTCGCGTCGCCGTCATTACGGCAGGCACCAGCGACCTACCGGTGGCGGAGGAAGCGCGCGATACGCTGGAGTGGATGGGCGTGGAAGTGACGATGGTGCACGACGTGGGGGTGGCGGGGCCGCATCGACTGCCGGCGCGGCTGGCGGAATTTGCCGGCTGCGACGCGATCGTGGTGGTTGCCGGCATGGAGGGCGCCCTGCCGAGCGTGGTCGGCGGTTACGTCCCCTGCCCTGTGTTCGCCGTGCCGACAAGCGTTGGCTATGGCGCCAACCTGGGCGGAATTGCGGCGCTGCTCTCCATGCTCAATAGCTGTGCGGCGAACGTGGCCGTTGTGAATATCGACGCGGGCTTCAAGGCGGGATATCTCGCGGGCCTGGTGGCGACGCGATGCGCCGCGGCGCGAGGGGCAGGAGGGGATCATCCTGGACTATAGGACCATGGGACCATGGGACCATGGGACTATAAAAATAGGCCAGATCCGATTCTCCCCAAGTCCTATGGTCCAATAGTCCCATGGTCCTATAGTCCAGCAACGAAGTGCTACACGCAATGATCGACGTCTCCGCCGAACCGCTGCCTCGACTCGCCGCGCGCGCCGTCGACAGCCATAAGGGAGACTACGGCCGCGTGCTTGTCGTCGGCGGGTCGCGCGGCATGGCCGGGGCGCCCTCGCTCACGGGAATGGCGGCGCTGCGAAGCGGCGCCGGGCTGGTAACGATCGCCACGCCGAGTTCCGCGCAGCCCACCGTGGCGGCGTTCAGCCCGTGCTATATGACCGTGCCGCTCGTCGAAGACGACTATGGCATCGCCGACATGGCGAATGTCGTGGACCTCATCGAAGCCCGAGAGCGGTTCGACGTTTGGGCCATCGGGCCAGGGCTTGGCCAAACCGAAGGGGTGGCAGAGTTGGTCGCCCAGTTGTACCGAGAGATACCCCGACCGATGGTCGTCGACGCCGACGGCCTGAACGCCTTGGCAGCCGGGTTGCGGCGCAATTCGCAGTTGTTAGACAACCCTGGCGGGCCGCGCATTCTCACGCCGCATCCGGGGGAGTTCGCCCGGCTCGCGGGGTCGTCACCGCCTCCTGACCGTCCTAGCCGCGCGGAAGCGGCGCTGCAACTCTGCCGGCGGGATAGCTCAGGGAAGACCGTCGTCGTGCTGAAGGGGCACGAATCGATCGTGGCCGACGGACGGAAGTTTGCCGTCAATGGCACGGGCAATCCCGGCATGGCGACCGGCGGCACGGGCGATTGTCTTACCGGGGTGATTGCCGCACTGATTGGGCAGGGCCTTGAGCCATGGAACGCGGCCCGGCTGGGCGTGCACGTGCATGGCCTTGCTGCGGACTTGGCGGCGGAGGACCTGGGCGATGTTGGGCTGATCGCGAGCGATCTGCCGACGTACTTGCCGCACGCGTTCAAGTCGCTCTAGCAAGTCAGTAGATTATTGCACCTGCTCGTAGCCCCCGCAGCGGCATAGGCGAGTAGCGGCGGGTTAGAGCGCGTACCAGATAAGCGTAGCGGCCGTCACCCTGAGCGAAGCGAAGGATCTGGCGTTTCGAACGAGCTGCTAGATTCTTCGCTCCGCTCAGGATGACATTTTCTCGGCTGATGCGGCCGCGGGCTGGCCGGCCCACTTTACGGTCAGCTCGGCGCCGAAGACCTTTTCGAACATGTCTGCACGGCGCCGGCAGGCCCAGACGTCCACTTCCGGAAATTCATCGGCGTGTACGGTCAGTTCGATCTGGCCCGCGGCGCCGGTTACCTGGACCGAGCGAATGATTTGATTGTGGCTACGATCCAGCCCGCCGGCGACTCGCAGCACGGCGGCCATTTGGCACACGCGCTGCTGATCGTTCTCGTCGAGCTCGCTGAAGTTCTCGTGCTTGTTCTTGGGCGGGGCGCCGCGATGGTAGCGCGCGACGTTCGCAACGATCTCCAGCTCCTCGGGGCGAAACGCCTGCAGGCGGCTGTGAAGAATCAAATGATACGAATGCTTGTGATGCCCCTCGTAGCTGATCAGATAGCCCACGTCCTGCATCCGCGCGGCCGCTTGGAGCAGACGACCATCACTGGGAGGCAATTCATAGAGCTCGCCCAGGCCGGCATAGATTTCACCGGCCAGCTTCGCGACATGGTTCGAATGGGCTAAGTCCACGCCGCAGGCTTGGGTGAATCGATCGATCTGCTCGTCGACGTTCGGGGCGCTGTTATTGTTGCCGCCTTGCAGGCTGTCGATCATCGTCAGCAGCAGCCCGTCGCGAACGCCGTAGACGTGCACCTGCACGGTGTTCACCCGAAAGCGGCGCATGATCCCGTCGACGATGGCCAGTCCCGGGATGATGATGTCCACGCGATCGGCGTTCAGCCCAGGAACCTGGCTGCGCTGCTCGACGCTCAGCTTGCGGAGGCGATCGATCAGGTGGCAGACGTCGGCCCGAGTCGCGCGGAAGCCCGCCGCCGGCAGCCGCGACAGACCCCGACTGGCCAGGATCATGCTCGCCAAACTGGTGAAGGTCCCCCCGGAGCCAATGAGCATGTGCAACGGGGCGGCCGGTTTGTCGGTCGTCTTGCGCAGCTCGGCGTCGATAGCTCGCTTGAGCCGGGCGAAATCTCTGTCGTCTCGCAAATCGCTGCCGTACTTCTGGGCGAACCGAACCGTGCCGAGCCTGGTGGAGTAAACGGCCTCGATCAGGTCGCCCGAGGCCAGCACGATCTCGGTGCTGCCGCCGCCCACGTCGGCGAGAACCGTGTTCTTGCCGGTCAGGTCGAAGCGACGGCGGACGCTTTGAAAGGCCAAGTCGGCCTCCGTGTCGGCGTCGATCACCTCGACGTCCACGTCGAGCTCCTCCTTTACCCGGCGGCAGAACTCGGCGCCGTTGCTGGCCTCGCGCACAGCGCACGTGGCGATGGCGCGGACGCTCTCGACGCCTAGCCCGGCGATGATTGACTTAAAACGGCGAAGCGCGGCGAGCGAATCCTCGACCGACTGTGGATCGATCGTGCCGTTCTCGGCCAATGCCCGGCCAAGGCGCGTGCTCTCGCGCTCTTCGTCCAGAATGCGATAGCGGCCGCCGGCCTGGGCCTCGGCGACGACCAGGCGGATGCTGTTGCTCCCGATGTCGATCGCCGCCAGCCGCGGGACGACGTCGGGGGAGAGATAGGTTTGCTGTTCACTCATGCGCGGCCGCGAGGGGTGGTCCATCCGTGGGTGGTTGACTGATACTCCATTTTAGCTCGCGGCGGGAGGGGCGGGTTCTTGCCGGATTCAGGCCGGCGTGCGGCCCCCGGTGAAGAATACTCATTTGCAAGCATTTCAGCCGCAATGCGGCGGCAGTCAATAGCCAGGGGCGTAAGCCCCTGGTACGCACGAATGTTGCGTCCGTAAGCCCCAACGGGGCGGCAGTAATATCGGCAGGCGCATTGCCGCCCCGCTGGGGCTTACGATCCGCGAGTCGCCTAAAACCAGGGGCTCGCGCCCCTGGCTATTGACTTACGCCCCTTAGGGGCTGCATGCAGTTGCATCCGATTCAGTGGCCGGGGCTAAGTGGCGCCAGCGCGATTCTATTCCGTCTTGGCCTTGGCATCGCCCTCAGCTTTGGCGACGGCGTTCTGGGCGCCGCCCTTGGGCGCTTGTTCGGTCGTCGCTTTTTTTGCCGACTTATCCGCCACCGTCGCCGCCGCAAGCTGCTTCTCGTGGACGAACTTCATGGCCGCGGAGTTGAGGCAGTAGCGGAGGCCGGTTTCAGTCGGGCCGTCGTTGAAGACGTGGCCCAGGTGCGACTGGCAGCGGCGGCAGCGAATCTCGGTGCGCGGGTAGCCGATCTTGTAATCAACGTGCTCGGTGATCGCGTCCTTGGCGATCGTCTTGTCGAAGCTCGGCCAGCCGCAGTCGGACTCGAACTTGGCGTCGGCCTCGAACAGCGGCAAACCGCAGCCGGCGCAGCGGTATTCGCCGGGCTTGAAGAAATCCCAGAACTTGTTTTGGAACGCCCGCTCGGTGCCGGCCTGGCGGAGGACGTAGTACTGCATCCGCGTGAGCCGCTTGCGCCAATCGACTTTGCTCCAGTCGATCTTCTCGGGGTCTTCGGCGCCTTGCTTTCCTGGCGCCGTTTGCTCGGACTTCGTGTGCTTAGTTTCGCTGGGCGTCGAATCTGTCTTGCCTTCTTCGGCATAAGCGAGCGAGCAAAGGACCAGCAGGAACACAGGTAAGGTAAATAGTCGTGACATTATTCAACGCTCCGATCTGCAAAACGCATTTAGCCGCGGGGCTTGCCCCGCGGCGCCGCCGCGAGCGGCGGGGCTAAATGACTAACGGCGAATCAATCACCCGTCCTCGTCCTGTTTGTCGTTGACCTTCAACTTGTCTTTGAACGCCTTGCGGAACTTGATGACCTTGGGGCGGACGATCGCTTTGCAATAACCTTGGCGGGGGTTGTTGGCGTAGAACTCCTGGTGATAGTCCTCCGCGGGATAGAACTTCTCAAACTCGACAATCTCGGTGACGATCGGCGCGTTGAAGGCGCCAGACTCGTCGAGCCTGCGTTTGTAGTGCTCGGCTTCGCGGCGCTGCTCGTCATTGTGATAGAAAATCGCCGAGCGGTACTGCGTGCCGACGTCGGGGCCTTGGCGGTTGAGCGTCGTCGGGTCGTGCGTCTGCCAGAAGACTTCGAGTAGCTCGGCGTAGGAGATTTTCTTCGGATTGTACGCGACCTGGATTACCTCGGCGTGGCCGGTCAGGCCGGTGCAGACTTGCTCGTAGGTAGGATTGGGGATGCGACCGCCGCTGTAGCCCGATTCGGCGGACTCGACGCCGGCGAGCTCGTCGAACACCGCTTCGGTGCACCAGAAGCAGCCGCTGCCGAAGGTCGCCGTTTCGAGCTTCTGCTCGGGGGTGGATTTCTCGGCAGGGCTCGCGGTCGCCGCGGCGACCTTGCCAGGCGCTTTTTCGGCGTTCGTGTTTTCGGACGACATTAGCAGGCCTCCTGCGATAGCGAGCAGCACGAGAGCGGCGCTCGGTCGGTAGTGGTTCGTGTTCATGGCGGGAGTTTTAGAGGACGTGATATTGGCCCGATAGTATTACGGGGCACTGCGGGGTCCGGGTTCATAATGCTTGAGTTTGGGTAGAACTTAGTTAATCCCTCCCCTAGCCCCTCCCTTCGAGGGAGGGGAGTTGAATTACTCCTCTCGGTCGAAGATCAAGATATCGGCCAAGCGCTGGCCCACCTTAGTCATATCTTCGTCGACTTCGCTGTTGAATTGCAACAGGACGGCCGCCCGGCGGTCGGGGAACGTTTGCGAGCAGATGCGGAAGCCGCGGCTATCGCCGTTATGGTGAATGCGGCGCTCGCCGCGGTACTCGTCGATAAACCAGCCGTAACCGTAATGGCTGTCGCCGCGGGTGGTCTTTTCTTGCGGCGAGAAGATGGCCCGGTGCGACTCAGGGGTGAGCACTTCCACGATTGTGCGAGGCGTCTCTGACGCCGATGCGGCTGCGTGATGGTCGGCGTTATCGGCGTCGGAGACGCCTCTTACAGGGAATACCAGCGAACGGAGCCACTTTTCGTAGTCCTCGAGCGACGTGTAAACCACGCCGTCGCCGCGCGTGGCGCTGGTCACGCTCTGATCGGCGCGAACCCATCGTTCGTCCTTCCACTCGTGGCCGAAGGCGCGATGGGCTACTTCGTTCAAACCGCGCTGGTAGAGGAGCGTGTCGTTCATCTCCAGCGGGCGGAAGATCTCGTCGGCCATGAACTCATGAAACGGTCGCTCGGCTGCGATCTCAACAATCATGCCAAGCACGACAAACGCCGAGTTGGAGTACTGCCACTGCGCGCCGGGCTGGAACAGCGGCTCGTCGGCGTCCAGCAGCATGCGAACCACGTCCATGTCGTCGAGCTGCAGCGTGGTTCCTTCGGGAATAAGATTCTCGTAATCGGGCAGTCCCGAGGTGTGCGTCAGCAGTTGCTCGACGGTGATCTTATCCCAATACTTTGGGCCGCCCGAGAAGAATTCATCGAGCGTATCGTCGAGCGCGAGCTGACCGCGATCGACCAGCAGCATGACGGCGAGCGCCGTGAACTGCTTCGAGACGCTCGCCATGCGGAAGTTGGTCGCGGGCGTGCAAGGATCGCGCGACTCGACGTCGGCCAGGCCGAAGCCCTCTTTGAAGACCACTTCGCCGCCATCGATCGCCAGGACGCAGGCGCCGATGGATTTGGGGAGCGCCTGCTCGACTTCTCGCTTAAGTTCTTCGGAACGGGCGGCAGATGCCAGCACTTGGGCGAGAAAGGCGATGACGACGAGATTCCTGGCAAGCATAGCGATTCGGAGTGATCGTAGAGCAATGCGCGATCCCGCGGCAGTCGGATGGGAACGGGGCTTTACTAACGGGCCATTATCCCGCGCACGCTGCCACATTCCTACTGTCAACTTGGGAATTCTAGGGCATCTCAGGGCTCCCTTGTTTCCAGGCGAGTGCTGGCTTTGCAATTGCCCGCAGGACGCCTCGTTTTTACACTCCGGCCACTTCTCGAAGGATCATTTATGAAGCCTGTGATTTCGATCGGCTTTTCGGATTTCTGGGGCGGCTTCACTCCGCACGACAATTATTTCACGCGGCTGCTTGCGACGCGATACGACGTCGAAATCGCCGACCAGCCCGAACTGCTCATCTACTCTTGCTTTGGCAACGAGCACCGGCGGTCGAAAGCCAGGGTCCGCATCTTCTTCACGGGAGAGAACGTGCGGCCGAACTTTCGGCAGTGCGATTACGCATTCAGCTTCGACCACATCGACCGGCCCGAACACTACCGCTTGCCGCTGTACGCGTGGTACAGCCCGCCGGATTGGTTGATGAAGGGCGCGTTCGATCCCGCGCAGATTCTCGCGCAGAAGTCCGGCTTCTGCAACTTCGTGTACTCAAATCCGCGGTGCAAGCTGCGGATCAAGTTCTTCGAGAAGCTGTCGAAGTACAAGCGCGTCGATTCCGGCGGGCGCCTCATGAACAACATCGGCGGGCCCGTGGCGGACAAGCTCGCGTTCTTGCGACGCTACAAGTTTACGATCGCGTTTGAGAATGACTCGTACCCCGGCTATACGACGGAAAAGATTGCCGAACCGATGCTGGCTTGGAGCCTGCCGATTTACTGGGGGAATCCACTGGTGCACCTCGACTTCAACCCGCGCAGCTTCCTGAACTACTTTGACTACGGCTCCTTGGATGACTTAGTGGACCGCGTCGTGGAACTCGATCGCGATGACGAGCTGTATTGCCAGTACTTGCGCGAGCCCTGGCACCACGGCAATGTCGTGAATGCGTACGTTCGCGAAGAGAATGTGCTGGCGCAGTTTGAGCGGATTCTTGCAGCGGATCCCAGCGGGCGTCGCCGACGGCGCCTAGCCTGGCAATGGCCGATCAAACGTTCGAAAGCGGCGTGAGCGGGGGGGTCGGTTCAGTCTTCACGGAATTCGCGCCACTGTTCTTCCGCGCGTTTGTAGCGTAGCTCCTCCTCGGAGAACTGGTCATCGTCCGAATCCAGGATCCTGTCGGTTCCGGCGTCCCAAACGGCGTCGAAAACCCCTTCAAAGAGGGCCTCGCCCGTGGCGCGGCAACCCGTAAAGAGCAACGTTCCGACAATGACCAGGCAGGAAGCGCGTTGCATGGCAAAGCCCTAAAGACGAGACAGCAGGCGGCCTTTTAGCAGACGCCGTGGAAGGCGGATAGTGCGATTAGGGATAAGCGGCGCTACGCTGGCGTATGGTATAACGCCGGCGAGGAGACCAGCCATGAGCATGGAGTCGTCGACCGACGCCTAGCGTTCTATCAGTTCATGGACCAGAAGTTCAGCCATGGCGAACGCTAGACGCCGCCGGAAAAATTGCTGCGGAAATGGCGCGCAGGGGGAGTATGACGAGATGTGCGCGGCCATTCGCCAGGGCATCGCACAAATGGAGGCGGGTCTTTGCATTCCTGCGGAGAACGTGTTCGCCGACCTTTGCCGCAAGTATGGAATCGCCGATTCGTAATCGGTATATAGTGGCAAGCGGCCACATGAATCGTTATTCCATGATCCGGCGGCGGAGGCGCGCCCGAGCGCCGCGCTTCGCCAGCCACCCGACGTTTGTGCCTTCGAGGTTCAGCGTTTCGAGTGATTCGATCTGGTCGATCAGGTCCAGGACCAGTGCGGTGACGGGAGTTTCGGACAAGTCAAGCTGCTTCAGTTGCTGCAGCGGCGCCAAGCGGAGGACTGACTGATCGCTGACGCGGCACTTCGGGAGTGCGAGCGATTCCAGTTCGCGAAAGGACGGCAAATCGGCGATGAGCGCCGCGATGAGGGCGTCGCCGTCGGCCGGTCCTTCGAGGCGAACCGTCTTGACCGTCTCGGTGAGCTGGGCGAAATCGCCGAACGATTGCTCGAGCCACGCGGGAGCGAAGGTGGTTACCGTTGCGCCCATCCTTTCCAGCCGCTCGATGGCCCGCTGTAGCTCGGCGTAGCGGCCCATCTTGGCGGCAATCCACGAGCGGCGGTCGCCGCGGAACTCGAGATAGGCGGTGGCCTGTTCGAAGGCCTGCTGGATTTCGTTGAAGGCCGCGATCGACCCGCCGCGGTCGGGATGGGCGTCCTTCACCTTGTCGCGATAGGCCTGCTTCACGTCCTCGATGGCATACGGCGGCATTAGGCCGAGCGTGACCATGAAGTCGGGTCGTGAGTCGACGGAGTCGGGCATAGAGAGGAGTCAGGGGTCAGGAATCAGGAGTCAGGAGTCAACCACTTACGGAGTCGTTTTCTGACTTCCTCTTGAGCCAGGGTTTTGCCCTCTTTGATTTGGCGCTCACTCGCTGCAATTGCCTCGGCAAGAACGCGGTCGCGTATGTAGGTCTTCGGCGAGTTCTGACTCGTCCCATCACCTTCGTGAGGCTTTGGACGTTGAGACATCTTTACGCTCCATACTTACCCAGCCGCCCCGCGTTCGCCAGCGCCAGCGTCATGAGGTGTTTTGCCTCGAACTGCCCCAGGCCGCCGCGGAGGCACTCGCTTTCGCCGAACTTTTCGCAGCCGTCGGTGCGGCAGTGCTTGGCCCACAGCAGCGTCGGCACGGGATGCCAACTGTGGCTCTTCAGCATGCTCGGGGTCGAATGGTCGCCGGTGGCGATCAGCACGTCGGGCTTCAGGGCCATGATCTTCGGAACGGCGGCGTCGTACTCCTCAGTCCGCTTGACCTTCGCGCCGAAGGCGCCGTCTTCGCCGGTGGAGTCGGTGTACTTGAAGTGGATGAAGAAGAAGTCGTACTTCGACCAGTTCGCTTTGAGGACTTCCATCTGCTCGTCGAGCGTCTTCGCATTGCCGACGACGTCCATGCCGACCAGCTGCGCGAGGCCTTTGTACATCGGGTAGACGGCGATCGCCGCGGCACGGAGGCCGTAGACTTCCTCGTACGTCGGCAGGTGCGGCTTGCTGGCGACGCCGCGAAGGGTGGCGCAGTTGGCCTTGGGCTGGTCCTTGAGCAACTCGCGGGTTTGGCGGATGAATTCGTTGAGGATGCGGGCCGTCGGCTGGCTCTCGGGATTGCCCGCCTCGGCCGACAAGGGCGGGACGCCGGTGACCTGCGGGTCGGTGTCGTGAACGAAGTCTCCAAGCTTGCCGGCATTGGCGCCTGTGCCGCGGAGGACGATGACAAACCGATGTTCTTTGACGGGCTCGACGAAGATCTCGACATCGGGGATTTTGATGAGCCGGAGCTTCAGGGCCAGCGGCGCCGACTCTTCGCTGGCAATGCGGCCGGCGCGGCGGTCGGTGATGTTGCCCGCGGCGTCGATCGTGCAGAAGTTGGCGCGAATCGCCACGTCGCCCGGCTCGAGCTTGAAGCCGATGCCGGTCGCTTCCAGAGCCCCGCGGCCAATGAGGTACTTCACCGGGTCGTAGCCGAAGAGGCCAAGGTGCCCCGGGCCGCTGCCGGGCGAGATGCCGGGGGCCACGGGGATGCTGGCGCCGAGGACGCCCTCTTGGGCCAGGCGGTCGAGGTTCGGCGTGTTGGCGGATTCCAGCTCCGTGAGCCCGCTGGGCTCTTGCGGCAGGCCGCCGAGGCCGTCGGCGACGTACATGACGATCTTGGAGTCGTTCTTAACGAAGAGCTGGCGGGTGAGGTCGTGGATGTCCATGGCAGGCGGAAGGCTGTAGGCCGTAGGCTATAGGCTGTAGGAGGAAAGGCAGAAAGGGGATTTTACCGCTGGCGGGCGGCGGTCGGCAGGGGCACTTGCGAGCCGGCTGCGGAAAGCGACGATAGGGGCGGGCGACCCGCCCTTTGATCACGAAAGAAGTCTCACGCAAAGGCGCAAAGCTCGCAAAGAATACAGATGCCTGTTTTGGGAAACTAATCCGCGCTGATCTGCATTAAACACGATTAGCGAAGATTAGCGTTTATCAGTGAGTCCCCCTGCTGCCTTTTCTCCTTTGCGAGCTTTGCGCCTTTGCGTGAGTCCTATTCCGATCTAGCTAGGTGTGAAATGGCCGACGAATTGATTTCATATGACCCGCGGGGCGTGTTTTTGCCGGAGCATGGGATTACGCGGGAGGAGTTGGCGGGGCTGGCCGAGCGGCTGGATGATGCGCGGGATCAGGTGCTGGCCGACGCGCAGCTTTGGGCCGACGGGGTGGAGATTCCGCCGGAGAAACAGCCGCTGGACGCAGGGTTCCATGAGCTGCCGGACCGGCTGCTGGCCGAGTATCGCTCGCACGGGCCGCGCAGCGAGGTGGCGCGGATCAAGGCGGCCGCCGATCGGCTAAGCGCGGCGGTCGACGACGTGGTCGTCCTTGGCATCGGCGGCTCGTACATGGGCGCCCGGGCGCTGATGGAGGCCTGCTGCCACCAGTACTACAACGAAGTCTCCGAGATGATGCGCCGCGGACGGCCGCGGATCTACTTCGAGGGAAACAATGTCGACAATGACGCATTGCTTGACCTCCAGCGGCTGCTGCAAAGCCGGGGCGATAAGTGGGGGATCGTCGTCATCAGTAAGAGCGGCGGCACGCTGGAGACGGCGGCCGCGTTTCGGATGCTGCTGCGGGATTTGCGGGCGTCGCTAAGCCGCGAAGCGGCGGGCGTGGGCGAGCTTGTGCTGCCGGTGACGGGGACGAGCGGCAAGCTGTTCGAGCTGGCCAAGGCGCTCGGCTGCCGGGAGATGTTTGAAGTGCCCGACGGCGTCGGCGGGCGGTTCTCAGTGCTGTCTGCGGTGGGCCTCTTGCCGGCGGCGCTGATGGGACTCGACATCGAGCGGCTGCTAATGGGCGCAGCGGCAATGAACGAGCATTTCCGCAACAAGGGGCCGAAGGACAACGTCGTCCTGCAGTACGTCGGCGTATGCCACCTCATGGAAGAGCGGCGCGGCTGCGATGTTCGAGTCCTGTCGACGTGGGGCAAGCGACTGGAAGCGGCCGGGCTCTGGTACGATCAGCTCCTGGCTGAAAGCCTCGGCAAGCACGAGCGCGGCGCCCTGCCGCTGACGGTGGTGAACACCCGCGATCTCCACAGCCGGGGGCAGCAGCATCAGGAAGGTAAGCGAGACAAGCTGATCACCAATCTCATCGTCGAACAGACGAAAGGAGCGCCGATCTCGATTGGACCAAGCGAGTTGAATCAAGACGGGCTCAATGAACTCGCCGACAAGACGGTGGCCGACGTCATGAACGCGGCGATCGCCGGGACGAATCAGGCGTACCGCGAAGATAACCGGCCCACGGCCGACCTGCGGATGCCGCGGCTCGACGAGCACACGATGGGACAGTTCTTCCAGATGATGATGCTGGCCACCGCGGTTGAGGGGCGGCTGATCGGCATCAACCCCTACGGCCAGCCGGGCGTCGAGGCGTACAAGAAGAACATGAACGCGATCCTGCGACGCTGATATGGATTGAGCGGTGACTTTGTATTCAGCAATCGGGTAATGAGTTAGCTCTTAGCTGTTAACGTGCTTGCTCATCCCCTTATGGGTCTACGCCAATTTGCGGTGGCGCAAATGGCGACCAAGGCCCAAAAACCGCTTGCAATCGCGGACGGCTCTGGCGTAACGAACTGAAACGACTCGATAGCTACCGAACCACCTTGGTTCAGGACACCTCCGAAATTCACAAAGGCAATATTGGACTTGTCGAATGCGATACCACCGGCGACCGGCTTGAAGTCTTCAAACAACATTAGATGCTTCCCCGGTGCGTTGATTAGTCGATCGAGGTAAATCCCAAATCTATTGCCAATAGGCCCTGAAACTACGAAAAGATTGAGCAAACTTGGGGCAACCATCTCAGCAACTTCAATCTCAATGCCTGCATATGCTGATGCGTCTAATCCAACTCCAGGAGCTTGGTTGATGTTAGTGTGGTGCCATATGACATCAAATACTCCTTTGTATCCCGCGTCTATGGACGGACTCGTCAGGGCTGCGTTCAACCGGCCGTCGGTAATAGAAATGGTTAGCGAATGATCCCTACTAGGTCCAGGAGATATAAAACCGCCAATTGAGCGCCGACCGCCAAAAAGCGCTGGTTGCTCCAGCGTGTGGTAGGAGGTATCGCTCGTTACTACCCCCTCTTGCTCGATTTCGAAGTCATCGATAGGGAGCGGCGCGACTGCTAAGGCATTCGACCACATGCAATGGCTTAACGCGGTGCAAAACAGGATTCGGACCACGGTTCTCATAAGAACTTCTCTTCCGCGATTATAGTTAGCTTGTCGCGACGGAAAGATTAGCGCGGTTTCAAGAGTTTGTCGAGCGCCTTGTTGATCTCGTCGCCAAGCAGGCCGCCGGCGGCGGCTTGGGCGGCTTGGGTGAGAAAGCCTGTGATGGCGCGTTCGTCGACGTTTGGCCGTGCGAACGTGCCGCTTACGGGGATTTGAATGAGCTGCCCCACCAGTGGCTGTAGCGCCGGTTTGCTGCCGACCCATTTCTGTTGGATCGGCACTTCGATCAACAGCGCGAGCGACTCGTCGAAGCCGACGGAGCCGCTGGAACGCACGGGGACGTCGTCGATCAGGAACTCCAGATTGCGGTGGTGGACGCGACCGTCAACGACCTGGATGTCGATCGTCCGCTCGCTCATCGTGACGCCCTTGAGCGGCTGCGCCGGCTGGTTCGGCTGAATCAGGCCGTCGAGCAGACCGAGTCCCAGCGGGCTTTGTCCGGCGCCCTGGGCGCCCTTGCCAAACGCTTCAATCTGGCGAACCAGTCCGGCAATGCTTTGAAGCATCGGTCCCGGCGTCACGGCAAGGTTATGGATGGTGAGCCGGCCGTTGAGCCGGCCTTGCTTCGGATGCCGCAGCGGAATCTGGGCGCCTTCGAGAAAGAACGAAAACGAGCCTTCGGTCCGCGTGGCGCCGGCGACGATGGGGGCGGCATACTTGAGCATCCGCTCGCTCACCTCGGCCGAAATGGCGACGTTCGAGATCAGTTGCCCCGGGGCGAGCTCAAGCGTCTGCGGTTGGGGATCGAGGGTGACGCGCGGCTGGAAGTTGATGCGGCCCCCCTGCCCCACCGCGAGATTCAAGGGCGCGAAGTTGGCCTGACCGTCGCGAACGTCAGCAACGATCTGCGCGGCGCCGATGGGGAGGCCGTACAGATTCGCAGCCGCCAGCGCTGTTTCGGCGTGCAAATCCCAGCGGCGGGACCAATGGGGATCGGCGGGGTGGTCGCTAGCCGCATGAAAGCCCCCGGCTCCGCCGGGGGATGTCGTGCCGGCAGGTTCCGAGTTCCATGTGGTCTCGGCGGGCATTGTCGTCGAGACAGTTGTGGCGGCGGTATTCCCTCCCCCTGCCCCTCCCTGCGAGGGAGGGGGGTGGAGGCGACCCGTTGCTTGAAGCCTCGCGGTGTTCGCGCCTTGAATTTGAATGCCGGGACCGAGATACGCCGTCAGCAAGCTGGCCAGCTCGGCGGCGTCATAGCTAACGTTCAGATCACCGCGGACGACCCCGGCCGTGCTGAATTGTTCAATGACCGCCGCGCCGGTCATCTTTACCGTCTTGCCGGCGAGCTGTGAGTTCGAAAGTTGCAGCCGATCGTCGGCGTGCGTGTAGATGGCTTCGGTGGCAAGCTCCAGCCGCGGTTCGTTCCATGCGAACGCCCCGTCGACGGCATTCACCAGTTGGAATGGTTCGGCGACGATATTCACGGTAGCGGTTGCACGGCTGGCGTCGCTGGTGAGCTTGAGTCGTCCCTGCATCATCCCGCGCGGCTGCAGTCCTTCGTCGGATGTGCCGAACAGGTTCCCCCAAGCGCTCATCCGCTGGAGGTCGCCGCGAAAGGCGATTTCACCGCGTGCCGTGGGCGGGCCGTTTTCGGCGAGCTTGATCGATATCCCCTGGGCGCGCGCGGCGAGCGTGCTGCTGGAGAACTGCAAATCGGCCGATTCGAGGACGCGATCGGCGCGCGACCAGCGGAGGTCGCCGCCCGCTTTGAGTTGCCGTTCTTCGATGACGGTCGAGCCGACCTCGACCTGCAGGTTTTGCACATCGAGCTGCGATTGGATTACGTGCAGCAGCCCGTCGCGGGCGCGAAGTTGTGCGGTAATCGTCGACTGCCCGGCGAGCTGTTCCGGCACGTCGGCGACCCAGGGCCGCAGGCGGCCGGCCCAAAGTTCGAGCGGTCCATGGCCGGTCACACGCACGAAATAGGACTGATTGAAGTCGGTGCGGTCGATCGGCTCCAAGAGTTCCGCCGTAAGCGTATCGGCGGGGCCGCGCATGGTGATCGAAGCCGTGTCGAAGCGGAGCGGCGTGAAGCCCTGGCGATTGCCGTTGGCGGCCGCCTCGACGTGGAGTTCGGGATCC
>DASVCM010000317.1:0-2737 GCA_036381635.1 Lacipirellula sp. | reverse complement strand
GCGGCCATTCCCTCGCTCGAAGAGGCGCTGCGCGATAAGTCGCAGCCGGCCACCGAGATTCACGCGCTATTGGTGACCGCGCTGCTCGAAGGCCCCGAGTCGAATCTTGCCGAAGCGCTGAAACACAATGAGATGGTGCTGGCCGATCCGAACCTTCCGCGCGAAGATCGCGATCGGGCGCTGATCCTCGCCGCCGGTACGCTGTTGCGATTGCAGCGGTACGACAAGGCGCGGGCCGTGCTTGCTCAGGTGCCGCCGGATAGTCCGCTGGCGGCCAGCGCGATGCTGTTTATGGGACGGTTGGAGATTGAAGAGGCGCAAACACTGGACCCGGGATCGGCGGAGCGAAACAAGAAGCTCGCCGCGGCGCTGAGTTACTTGCAGGACGTGGCCAAGCTCGACTCGGAACATGGCGCCCTGTCCAGGCAGGCGGCGCTGTGGATGGCCCGGCGGTTTGAACTGAACAATGAGCACGCCGCGGCCCTGGCGGAGTACGACCGGATCGGCAATTTGTACCCGAGCACGCCCGAGGGTCTGACGGCCATGTTGGCCTCCGCCGATTACTATCGCCGCGGCGGGCAGTTTGATCGGGCGCTATTCGGCTACCGCACGGTGCTCCGCGAGATGGGCGGCCAGGTCACTTACGATAGTGCGCTCATGCCGCTATCGGACGTGCGTCGGCGGCTGACGACGATTTACGAACAGTGCGTTGGCGAAGAGCGATTCAACGAGGCGTTGACGCTGGTGGAGCTATTTGAGCCCGTTTTCGGCCGCGTGAGCTGCGCAGAAATGCGGGCCAAGACTTTCCAGCATTGGGGCAACCTGCTCCTGGAGCGCGCCCAAGAGGGTCAGTTGCCCGAGGATGTCGCGATGCGCACCGAGGGCCGCTTGCGGTTGCGCGAGGCGGGCCGCGCCTTTGAGGATTTAGCGCGTCTGAGGTATGCGTCCCGGCAATTCACCGACGACCTATGGGCGGCGGCCGAGTGTTACTTCAGCGGCCAAAGCTTTACGGGCGCTTCCCGGCTGCTGGAGGAGTATCTTCACCACGAGGCCAAGCGGCAAAACGCGATGGCTCTGTTGAAGCTCGGGCAGTCGCGGCTGGCGACGCAGGAATATGATCAGGCGATCGTCGCGCTCGAAGAATGCATCGAAATGTATCCCAACGACGCGGTCATTCACCAGGCGCGGCTGGAGTGTGCGCGGGCCTACCAGTGCCAGGAGAAGATCGACCAAGCGGAGCAGCTCTTGCTGACCAATCTCGTCGGCGGTTCGCTGCGGCCGGCCAGCTCCGAGTGGCGGGACTCGTTGTTTGCCCTCGGGCTGATGCTGTACGAGGCGGCGCGCTACGACGAAGCGATCAGCAAACTCCAGGAAGCCGTTGAGCGTTACCCCGATGAACGGGCGACGCTGTTGGCCCGGTATACCATTGCGCGATCGTACCATGACGCCGCCGACGAGCCGGCGCGCCGCGTTCAGGAAGCCAAGACCGAGAACGAACGCCAAGCGGCGCGGCTGGTGCTGACCGAATATTTGACCAAGGCGCACGAAAGCTACGAGGCCGTGCAGCGAAAGATCACCCTTCGCGGCCATGCCGAGGGCGACGCGATGGACCGTGCGCTGCTGCGGAACTGCTACCTCATGCAGGGCGCCGTGCTGTTCGAGCTGCGGAGGTTCGAAGAAGCCTTGCAGGCGTACGGCAACGTAATCGCTTCGTACCAGAACGACGCGATCGCGCTGGAGAGCTTTGTGCAGGTTGCGAACTGTTGGCGGCGGCTTGACCAGCCGGTCAAGGCGCGGGTGACGCTCGACCAGGCGAAGATGGTCCTCAAAAGCCTGCCGGCGGAAACCGATTTTCTGGCGACGACGAATTTCAGCCGGCAACAGTGGGAACTGCTGCTGAATCAGATGAGTACCTGGTAGCGATGCGATGCTTCATTGGGAACTACGAAAAACGTGACCGAACATTCCACTACCGTGCTGGCTGGCCTGATGAGCAAGCGCCGCAAGTGCCTCGAGCAATTGCGAGAGCTTGGTCGTCGGCAAGCTGCACACATTGCCGGCGGAGAGATGACCGAGCTCTTGCGTCTGGTCGCGGCGAAGGAGCAGTTGATTGTCGCGATGCAGGCGATCGAGCGGCAACTCGCTCCTTTTCAGGCTGAAGCGCCGGAAAGCCGCGATTGGGAGTCGGCGGCGTCTCGGGCCCAATGTGCAGCCGATGCGGAGGCGTGCCGGGCCTTGATCGAAGAAGTCATGGCGATGGAGCAGGCGGGCGAACAGCAGATGACGGTGCGGCGAGACGCCGTGTCGCAACAGTTGCGCGTCGCGGCGCAAGGCGGCCGGGTTCGCGAGGCGTATGGGGCGAATCGGTGACCAGCGTCCGGGAACTTTAAAAGCCCCTGGCTCTGCCGGGGGACCGAATCACGAGCAACTACCACATGCGACTTCGTCCCTCGGCGGAGCCGGGGGCTTCAATTTCGATGGAACTTCGCATTCATCACGACGACGACGAGCGGCCGGCTGAAACTGCCGAGGCTTCGGCCGACGCGCTACCGCTTGGCGACGAGCCTAGCCTGGCGGCGATCCTCGAGGCCTGGAACGATGCGACGCAACGGCTGCAGCGGACGCACGAGTCGCTGCAGGCGGAAGTTGCGCGGCTGACGGACGAGCTGGCCGCGAAGGACGCCGAGCTCGCCCGGCAGACTCGGCTGGCCGACTTGGGGCGGATGGCGGCGCACGT
>DASVCM010000316.1:0-4353 GCA_036381635.1 Lacipirellula sp. | reverse complement strand
CTCTCCAAATCCGGCGGCCTCTGCAGTCGAATTGGCCCTCGAAGCCGATGTAGTCGCCGCCTCGTTCGGCAACAACTGCCATTGGCTCGCAGCGGCCGCCGCGGACGGAAACCTGCAGCTATGGGCCGTCGGCGAACGTGGCCCTGCCGGCCCCGCCGTGCAGCTCCATGCTGGGAACGGCGCCAGCAAACTTGCGTTCAGTCCTGACAACCGCACCCTTGCGGCAACTGTGAAGAATCGATCGGTGCGCCTGTGGAATGTTGACATTCACGATCTGGTTAGCCGCGCCGAGAACGCCGCAGTCGCCCGGACGAAGTCAATCGCCTACCGGTATCTCTGGCTTGATCCCACGCAAACGCTGTTGGGCCGCGTGGCCTTCGAGCAGTTCGCCGCGTCGAACTACGCCCTCGCCTGGCAATCGGTGCATCCGCAGCGAATAAGGCTGGCGACCGTCGCCAGCGAGGCGGCTGCGACGGTCATGGGCAGGTGGTCGAAATTGCAGCCGCAGATCGCCGACCGCGTCGCCGCCTTAGACGCGTCATCCACGATCGCTGCTGAAGGGCCAATCACTTCCGCCGAGGTTTCAACGACCGTCGAACCGCCGCCTTCTAACAAGACTCGCTATGTCGTCCCGCGTCACGCATCGCAGGGCAATACCTTGCGGCTTTACGTACGCTGAGCCGGCGTTACCGCGAACCACCCGTCCGCGCCTCGTCTCTTACAGCTAAACGGCCCGCTATTGGGCCGCCGTTGAGAGAGCCATTTAGCCGCGGGGCTTGCCCTGCGAAACCCCGCCGCAAGCTGCCGGGGTAAATATCGGCGCTCGCCAGCGCACCGCACGGCCGTCCCTCGACGCCCCCGCCTCAAACCGTAGAATAGGGGCGTCCGGCGTCGCTTTAGAGCATGCCCCGCCGCCGGACGCGCTCTCACGGAAATCTATCGCCCGATGACCCGGTTCACTCACTTCGACGAGCAAGGCGCAAGCCGCATGGTCGACGTGAGCGAAAAGCACGCGACCCTCCGCACGGCCCGAGCGAGCGGCCTGGTGCGAATGCTTCCGGCAACGCTGGCCGCCATTTGCGATCGTCGCGTCGCCAAAGGCGATGTCCGCGAGGTCGCCCGCCTGGCCGGCATCATGGCGGCTAAGCGGACGTCAGATTTGATCCCCCTCTGCCATCCGCTGGCCATTGAATCAGTCACGCTCGAATTGACATCCCAAGGCAACGACGTCCTGCACATCGAGGCTGAGGTGCAAATCACCGCGAAGACCGGCGTCGAAATGGAAGCTCTCACCGCCGTCAGCGTGGCGGCCCTCACCGTGTACGACATGTGCAAGGCGATCGATCGGGCCATCGTCATCGAGCGGATCCAGCTCGAATCAAAATCCGGCGGCCGTAGCGGCAGCTTTTTCCGAACGTCCGCTGGCGAATCAAACGCATAAGCACACACCATGAAAGCCCCCGGCTCCGCCGGGGGACCGATCAACAGTCAAGGCGCGGGTCCCTCGGCAGAGCTGGGGGCTTTTAACCAGAGCCAGTATTGCTCCAGGAAACATCGATGAGCCAGGTTCGCAGTTCTGACGCCGACGCACGCCTCGCGCTGAGCCGACTGTTCGCGCCGATCGCTGCTGACCTCGCTGCGGTGGACCGCCGGCTGCAGCAGGAGCTGCGGCACAGCGATCCCTTTATCGACGAGCTCGCCCAGCACTCCTTCCGCATCGGCGGCAAGCGGCTCCGCCCTGCTCTGCTGCTCCTTACCGCGCAGGCAGTCGGCAAGGTGACCGACGATCACCGCACGCTCGCGGCGGTCGTCGAAATGGTCCACACCGCGACGCTCGTGCACGACGACGTGCTCGACGACGCCGAGATCCGCCGGCACCTCGATACCGTCAACGCACGCTGGAATAATCAAACGAGCGTCCTGCTCGGCGATTACCTATTCACCCACGCCTTCTACCTGGCCAGCACACTGGAGACGACCTTCGGCTGCCGCGCTATCGGCGAGGCGACCAACACCGTCTGCGAAGGCGAGCTCCGCCAGACGGCCAGCAGCGGCAAGTTCTGGCTTAGCCGCGACGAGTACCTTGCCATCATCGGCGCCAAAACGGCCGAGCTGTGCGCCTGCTGCTGCCGGCTCGGCGCCCACTACGCCGGAGCTGAACCGCGGCTTGTTGAATCCTTGCGAACCTTCGGTCGCAAACTGGGCATGGCGTTCCAGATCATCGACGACCTGCTCGACCTGGAAGGCGAGGAACAAACGACCGGCAAATCCCTCGGCACCGATCTGGCCCACCGAAAGATGACGCTGCCACTGATCCTGCTGCGCGATCAACTTCGCAAGGATGACATCGCTCGGCTGCAGGGGCTCTACGAAGAGTCGGACCTAAGCCACACGAGCATGCTGCTCGGCTGGCTGGAGGATTCCGGCTCGCTGCAACAGGCGCGTCAGTCGGCCGAAGACTACGCTCGCCAGGCAACGGCCGAGCTCGTCGGTCTCAAAGATTCGGACGCGAAGCGGGCGCTCACTGAACTCGCAAGATTCGTCGTCGCCCGCAACGCCTAAATAGCCCGGCCATCCTGGCCGGGCGCCGAGCCAGAATGGCTCGGCTATATACTGCGCCCCGCTTCGGCAATTTGCAGGGCCAGCGCCGCCGCATCCACCTCCCCTTCAAGATCGACGAACCGGCACTCCGACAAACTGCGAAACCAGACCCCCTGCCGCTTCGCGAACTGCCGCGTTCGCGTCTTGATCCGCTCGACCATCGTCGGGTAATCCATCCGGCCGGCGAGATGATCGATCACCTCGCGATAGCCAACCGCCTGGCTCGCGGTGCGCCCAAGCGGCCGGCCTCCCTCGGTCAATCGCTGCACCTCGTCGATCAGCCCGCGCTCGAACATTTCCTCGACGCGCTCGTTAATCCGCGTGTTCTGCTCTTCCTTCGGCCGCCGCAGCACAAAGACGCGGCACTCGTCAGCACTACGGCCTTCATCGAACTGAAGTTGCTGGTGGCTAATCGGCTCGCCCGTTGCACGGTACACCTCGATCGCCCGGATCAGCCGGCGCTTGTCTCGCGGATGAATGACCGACGCCGCCACCGGATCGATCTGCTCCAGCCGGGCGTGCAAAGCCTCGCTGCCGACTTCCTCGACTTCCTGCTCAATCTCGCGCCGCAGCTCCCAATTGGCCGGCGGTCCCTCAAACAGTCCGCGCAACAGCGCTTTCAGATAGAGTGGCGTCCCGCCCACAAACAGCACCTCCCGCCCCCGGCCGCGAATCTCCGCGATCTTCGCATGGGCCGCGTCCACGTATTGCGCGACACTGAAATCCTCCGTCGGCCCGACGATGTCGATCAGATGGTGCGGCACGACCGCCTGCTGATCCGCCGTCGGCTTGGCCGTGCCGACGTCCATCCCGCGGTAGATGGCCATCGAATCGAGCGAAATGATCTCGGCGCCCAGCTTCCCGGCCAGCGCCAGCGCAATCCGCGTCTTCCCGGTCGCAGTCACGCCGGTCAAAAACCAACAATCGAGGGCAGGAAGCTCGGCGGACACTGTGGTTGCTACGACTTTAGTGGCGGCTTAAACTACAGGATTACCAAGTACTTGCACGCCTTCATTGTGCGGATCCAGTCGCCTCTTGGAAACTGGGGTGCACGCCCTGAAAGGGCGTGGTTATCACCACTCGGTCGAATCATGCGTCCCCTCGACCAACTTGCGCAAACCATCGCCGAGCGGAAGGCCGCAGCCGACGCCGACAAGTCGTACACGGCCCGGCTGTTGGCGGGCGGCGTCGCTAAGATTGGCCCCAAGGTCGCCGAAGAGGCCGCCGAAGTCGTCGAAGCCGCCGCCGAATCCGGCGAAGAGGGCCGTCAACACACGATCCGCGAGGCCGGCGACGTACTGTATCACCTCCTGGTCCTGCTCGCCGCCCGCGGCGTGAAGCTCGAAGAAGTCGAGCGCGAACTCGCCGCCCGCTTCCACATGTCTGGCCTAGAAGAGAAAGCCTCCCGCACAAAAAAGGAATAGTAGGCAGTCAGCAGTAGGCACTAGAAAAGCTCGATATCGTCTTCACTGCCTACTGCCTACTGTCTACTGCCTACTTCCTATGGCTGAAAACCTACGCATCGGCATCCCCAGCAAGGGCCGCCTCTCCGAAATCTCTAGCGAGCTGCTCGCCGAAGCGGGGCTCAGCTTCCGCCGGCAAGAGCGGAGCCTGTTCGCGCGGGTGCGCGACATGCCGATCGATGTCACGTTCCTCCGCACCGATGACATCCCCGTGCTTTGTGCCGAAGGCGCCATCGACCTCGGCATCACCGGCAGCGACCTCGTGACCGAGAGCGGCGCCGTCGTCGAC
>DASVCM010000315.1:0-2470 GCA_036381635.1 Lacipirellula sp. | reverse complement strand
GCCATGGTCACCCGAATGGATGAGGGAATCGGCAAGCTACTGGCGCACCTGAAGAACACCGGCCAATTCGACAACACGCTCGTGCTGTACCTACACGATAACGGCGGCTGCGACGAAGAATTCTTCCACAACAATCAACGGCCGCCTCGGAACGTTCACGTCATGCGTGCGGACGAGCTGCAGACGCGCACGCTGCCGCCGATGCAGACCCGCGACGGCCGGGTCGTTCGCACCGGCGAAGGCGTGCTGGCAGGGCCCGCGGAGAGTTTCGTCGGCTATGGTCCAGGTTGGGCGAACGTGTCGAACACTCCGCTGCGGCTGGTCAAGAAGAATACGCATGAGGGAGGCATCAGCACGCCGCTGGTCGTTTGTTGGCCCGAAGGGATCAGCGCAGACCGCCGGCAGATCACAACGCCCGGGCATCTGATCGACCTGATGCCGACGATTCTGGAAGTCGCGGACGCCAAGTATCCCGAGCAATACGATGGTAAGCCGATCCAGCCTATGGAAGGTGAATCACTACTGCCGCTGCTCACCGGCGAAGGCGGCTTCACCCGCGAGGCGCCCCTCTTCTGGGAGCACGAAGGGAACCGCGCGGTCCGGCGCGGCCCGTGGAAGCTGGTGTCGCTCGAGAACGCCCCGTGGGAGCTGTACAACATCGATCGCGATCGCGGTGAGATGGACAATCGGGCAGACGACCAGCCCAAACTGGTCGAAGAACTAGCCGCCGAGTGGCAGGCGTATGCCGAGCGGGCGAAGGTGGAACCGTACGGCGCCCACCGCTTGCGCGAGCCGCCCGATTCGAAGCGCTCGCCTCGACCTAAGAGAAAAACTCGCAATTAGTGGATACCCAGAGTGTTTTGACTTCGACGGTAAGATTGATCATGTAACAGCCGAGGCCCTGTCTCCGTAACCGGATGCCCATTTCCACCAAGCCACATCTGCTCGAATCGCTTGAGGACTCGCTCGCCGCCTGGGCGGCTGAACGGAAGGTCCCCAAGTATCGCGTTGCGCAAGTGCGGAAGTGGCTCTTCGAGAATCGGGCAGGCGACTGGGAGGAGATGACCGACCTGCCCAAGGCGATGCGGGCGGAGTTGGCCGAACGGTTCCGCCTGTGGTCGGCGGAAGTTGCCAAGCACACGCAGTCGGACGACGGCACGGAAAAGCTGCTGCTCACCCTCGTCGATGGCGGCCAGATCGAATGCGTGCTGCTGCGGGACACGGCCCGCCGCACGATCTGCATCAGCACGCAAGTCGGCTGCGGCATGGGCTGCGTCTTTTGCGCGAGCGGCCTGGACGGCGTCGAGCGGAATCTCACCACCGGCGAGATCGTCGAGCAGATGCTGCGGCTGCAGCGGCTGCTATCGCCGGACGAGCGACTGAGCCATATCGTCGTGATGGGGATGGGCGAGCCGCTGGCGAATCTCGACCGGCTGCTGCCGGCGCTCGATCACGCGCACCGCGAGGACGGACTGGGAATCAGCGCCCGGCGGATCACCATCTCGACCGTTGGTTTGCCGCCAGCGATCGACCGCCTCGCACGCCATGACCAGAGCTACCGGCTGGCGATATCGCTCCACGCCCCCAACGACGAGCTTCGCAATCGGCTGGTGCCCGTGAATAAAAACATCGGCCTGGAGGCCATTCTTGCCGCGGCCGATCGGTATTTCGACGTCTCCGGTCGGCGGATCACGTTCGAATACGTGCTGCTGGCCGACGTCAATGACGGCCCGGAGCATGCCCGGCAACTCGCCCGGCTGCTCGCCGGCCGCGAAGCGCTGCTGAATGTGATCCCCTACAACCCGGTCGCGGGGTTACCCTACGGCACGCCGACGCCGGAGCGCCGGCAGGCGTTCCGCGCCATTCTCGAACAAGGCGGGGTGCGCGTGAAGTTCCGCCACCGCAAAGGCGACCGCATCGACGCCGCCTGCGGGCAGCTCAGACGCTCGCAAGCGACTCAGCTTGCAAAGTTGCGATGAACTCGGCGCTAGGATGTCCAGCCCACCAGCGATAGTCGCGGTATGCGCGAGAAATGTTTGGCGTTATTGGTAGCCAAACAACAGTCATGAGCAATGGCAGTTGCCGCTATAAGGATGTCCGCGTGGTCAAGCAGTTCACCCCGCTGCTTAAGGTCAGCGTATATATTGGCGGCAATCTCAGCGATCTGAAAAGTGCATGGCAAAATCCGGCTAGCTCGACAAAACACGTGAAAGTCTGCAAGCTTGGCCGCGGCGCCTTGCGTCTTTAGACCGCGCATCACCTCATACGCAGTTATCGCAGAGATGCTCAGCCGAGGATGATGCTTGAGATACTCCTTGGCATGAAATACCGCATCCGGTCGGCGGCGCATGACCAGGGAGAGCACATCGGTGTCAAGCAGCGTTTCACGCGTCATATTCCGAAAGCGTCGCGCTGGCGAAATCCGCTTCGATCGAGCGCAAGATGTTCAATCTGGTCGATCTGATCGGCG
>DASVCM010000314.1:0-5842 GCA_036381635.1 Lacipirellula sp. | reverse complement strand
CGTACACAATCCGCCCGTGGCGCTGGCTGCGGCTGATGCGGTCGGTGGCGTAGAGGCCGGCCAGGACGAACTCGATGCACGAGGCCCGCACGGCCGGGTCCTGGCTGGCGTTCACTTCGAAGGCCTTGTCCCAGATCGGCGGCACGCGCTTAATCAGCTCGGCGTAGTGCGACGAGGGGAGCATGTCGCCGACTTCGATCTTGACGCCCTCGGAGAAAATCTGGCTGATCTCGGCGAGGCCGTGCTTGTCGACGTACTCGCCGAAGACCGTGGCGATGGCCTCGGCCATCACCGCGTCGAGGACTTGCCGCTCAGTCATCTGATGCGTACCCATCAGATCGAGCTCGAGCTTGCCGAGCGACGAGGCGTAGAGATGGCCGAGGTCGCTGATCCGCGGCACGGCGGGCCTCTCGCCAAGCACGGCGGCGCGGTGGCGGGCTGAAGCGATCATCGTGCGGTAGTTCGAGAGCGACAGCCGCGCGCTGACGCCGGATTCGTGATCAATGTATTTGGAGTTGCGCGCCGACCGGCTGATTTCTTCGACGAGCTCCTTCATGAAGTAGGGGACGACGACGGGAAGATCGGAGGCGCCGGGGCCGAGGACGGCCCGGCTCGCTTGAGATGCTTCGCCCTCCTGAACTCCGAACCCTGAACCCTGAGCCCTCCCGTCCACTTCCTGCTCCATAATCCGTACGCCCAATTCGCGTTCCATCGGATAGTGCGTGTGGATCACCGAGCCGATGCGGTCCTTGAGTTGCGGGATGACCTTGCCCGAGCGGTTGTAGGTGGCCGGGTTGGCACTGAACAGAATCATTACGTCAATGTCGAACTTCACGGGATAACCGCGGATTTGCACGTCGCGTTCTTCGAGGATGTTGAACAGGCCGACCTGCACGAGCTCGTCGAGTTCGGGCAGCTCGTTCATCGCGAAGATGCCGCGGTGCATCCGCGGGATCAGGCCGAAGTGGAGGGCGTCTTCGGCGCTCATGCTTACGCCGGCCGCCAGCTTGGCCGGGTCGATTTCGCCAATGATGTCGGCGAACTTGGTGCCGGGCGAGAGCCGCTCGGCGTAGCGATCGCCGCGCGACCACCAGGCGATCGGCACGTCGTCGGCCGGTACGCTTTCGACCAGAATGCGGCCGCGCTTGGTGATCGGCCGAAAGGGATCGTCGTGGAGCGGAATTTGCGGGTCGTCGATGTACGGAATCGCATCGTCGAGTAAGCTCGCGACCAGCCGCATCAGGCGGCTTTTGGCCTGACCCTTTTCGCCGAGGAACAGCAGGTCGTGCTGCGCAAGCAGGGCGATGTTCAGCTCGGGGAGCACGGTGTCGTCGTAGCCGATGATGCCGGGGTACAGCTCCTCGCCCGCTTGCAGCTTGCGGAGAAAGTTGTCGTGGATTTCTTGCTTGACGGTTTTGCTGACCCAGCCGCTGGCGTGAAGCTGAGCCAGCGTGCGAGGGCGATCGGACGGCGTGAGGAACGGCGATTTGGACATATGTATTTCTGCAGCGGCGCTGCAGATTGTTGGTGCAAAGGCCGCGCGGAGAGGCCGGCGACCATCAGGGATTATAGCGCCTCGGGAGAGGCTGCCAACCGAAGCAGCGTGCACTCAATAGGGGAGGGCGAGGCTCCTGCCGAGCCGCGCCGCCGATAGACGCACAAAAATCCGATTAGGATTACGATTAGGATCAGGATTAGGATCGAATCAGCAGAATCCTAAACGTAATCCTACTCCTAATCTTAATCGCGTCTTATCCGCGCGCTGTTGCCTTCGTCTGCGGAGCCATGTCTTTGCTTGGCGTCCACGAAAGTTGCGTCTCCGCGCCGCACGGCGGGGAGCCTCGCCCTCCCGGCGCGTTATGCAGCAACTCGCTTTCCGTCCGATGGTTCGGACGATCGGCCTTCGAGAAGATCTTGCAGGCCGTGAAGAATCTCAGCGCACGTTGGCTTCTCGCCGACGTGGAGAGTTGCATGGGCGGCGCGTTCGACGCTGCGCGGAACGTCGGCATTGTCGCTTGCCAGGAGCACGCGGCAAGCTTTCGTCGTCGTGAACTGTTGCGAATCAGCAGCGAGCAGCAGCTCCAGCTCAACCCCCTGAGTGCTCTCGCGCAGCACGTGCCGAAGCTCACGCACCAAGCTTTCCTGCGGCGCGGGACCAGTGACGCGCACCGAGACTTGCGAGAGGCTGCGGCTGCGGATGCCTTCGAGGCAGCGGGCGAGCACCAGCGGGCGGCGGAAGTAGGCGACGTTCGGTCCCTCGTGCCACCGCTGCGGAGTTGTCGAGTGGGGCGGATGCCACAGGTGGTAGCCGTGCGTGTAGCCCAGCGCCGTGGCGATGCGGACGCCGCTCATCCGCAAGCGTGCCGCCAGGTCGTCGTCCTCACAGCCCCAGCCGCGGAACTTCTCGTCGAAGCCGTTGACGTGTTCCAAGTCGTCGCGCCAGATCGCCATGTTCCACCCCGTGAGCTTGGGGCGATGGGCGTGGCGCAAGAACTGGTAGCCCAGCGACTTGATGTGCGTCTTGCGAAGCGACTTGTGCTCGCAACGATCGATCCAATCGAGAAACGTGCTGGTACGGATGGCTTCGTCGTCGATCTGCTCGCTCATCGTCTGGTCGATCCGGATGCAATCTCCGGCGCGGGCGACGCCGGGGCGGCGTGCGTCGAGATGTCGACGCAGGTGGTCGGGCGGGAAGATGCAGTCGCCGTCGGTGAACAGGATGTACGGCGCCACCGACGCGCGGATGCCCGAGTTGCGGCAGCGGGCGAGTTGGAAGCCGTCGTGCGGGTGGGTGTAAAACTTCAGCGGGAACGGCGCCGTCTTGCGGAACGCGGCGACCGTGTCGGCCGTCTCGTCGCGCGAGCCGTCGTCGGCGACGATCACCTCGAACTCGCCGGTCACATCGCGCTGCGCGGCGAGCGATAGCAGGCAGCGCCGCAGGTGCTGCGGACGCTCGAAGGTCGAGACGATGACGGAGATTGCAAACGGCGAGGCCACGGCGGGGGTTCCACTATTCGCGTAAAGCTGGACTGCCAGCGGATAGTAGGGGAAACTGCCGAGCCGTGGCGAGGTCGATTTAAGGTGATTTAGCCCCGCCGCTCGCGGCGGGCTTCGCGGGGCAAGCCCCGCGGCTAAATGCCTAGGCAACTTCCGCGAGCTCGAACTCGCGCTCGTTGCCGGCGAAGTCGGTGATTCGCCGCAGGCCGTGGCGGCTGGCCATGATGGGGGCGTAGTCGCGGGCGCGGAACGCCGCGTAGACCAGCGGCTCCTCCTGCCAGTGCTCGGCCCATACGTCCATGCGATGGAGCACGAGAAGGCCCTCGTCTTTGAGCCGTAGAAACAGCTCCTGATTGGCGTCCATCTTGAGCGGGGCGAACCAGCCGCCGAGCTGGCGAATCTCATCGGTCCGGGCGAGGAAGAACTGCGGGGTGAAGTCGCACTGGTAGGCTTCGCCGACGATGCTGTCATGTCCGGGGATAAGCTGCAGGGCGTCCCCCTCGCGGCGGAGGACGCCGTGGTAGGTCTGCCGGCGGCGGCGGGTCCAGAGCGGGAAGACCCGCTCGCAGTCGACGAGGTCGCCGGAGACGACCGCCGCGTCGTGCCGCTCGAGCGTTTGCACGAGCCGTTCGATGCGCGTGCCGACGGTGAAGGCGATGTCGTCGTCGAGCACGAGGAAATAGGGCGTGTCGACGAGCTGCAACAGGGCGTTGCGGCCGGCGGCCAGGCCGATATCCACCGGCAGGCGGACGTAGTCGACGTCGGCTCGCGGGTAGGCCGTGACGCTATCGTCGCCGACGATCACCTTCAGCCGCGGCGAATAGCGGCGAATACTGCGGACGAGCCGGTCGAGCGATCGCGGCCGCTCGAACGTCTTGATGATAGCAGTGACCTGTGAAGTGATCCGGTCGACCGCCATGCTTGCTCATCCCCCCGATGACGAGAGGCGGCAAACTAGCGCCGCCTGTTTGGTTACATCGGACGAAGCATGCGGCAATGGTTACCTAAACCTCACCAATCATCGCGCGTCGACGCTTTGCAGCGGGAACGTTTCGCTCGGTACGTGCGCTTCCGCGGCGAGGCGATCGATTTGCTTCACGATGTTGGGATGCTCGCCGGCGACATCGTGCGCCTCGGTTTCATCGACGCTTAAGTCGTAGAGCTGCCAGCGCTGCGGGCCCTTGGCAAGGTCGGTGCGGACGCCTTTCCAGTTGCCCATGCGGACGGCTTGCTGGCCGCTACGGTTGGGGAACTCCCAGTAGAGATATTCGCGGTTCAACTTGCTGCTAGGGTCCTTCAGCACGCTGACGAGGCTGAGGCCGTCGATGGGCTTGGGAGTCTCTGCGCCGGCGGCTTCGCAGAGCGTGGGCAGGAGGTCCCACATCGCGGCGACCGCATCGGTTTGCGATCCCTGTTGCGTGACGCCTGGCCACCGGACGACCAGCGGGACGCGCAGGCCGCCTTCGTACACGTCCCCCTTGCGGCCGCGGAGGCCGAGGGTCGAGTTGAAGAAATCGGAATCGGCGCCGCCGAGACGGTCGTAGGTGGGGCCGTTGTCGCTGGTGAACAGGATGATCGTGTTCTCGTCGAGGCCGAGCTGGTTGACCAGCTCGACGATCTGCCCGACGCCGCGGTCCATGTGGCTGACCATCGCGGCGTAGCCGGCGTGCGGGGCGGGGTGGTTGAGATAGTGGTAAGGGTGTCCTTTCCGCGGTTCGACGGGCGATTCGGGGATCTTACCCTCGTACTGGGCGAGCGACTCGGCCGGGACTTGAATCGATAGGTGCGGGATCGTCACCGGCAGGTAGAGGAAGAACGGTCCGTCGCGGTTTTCGCGGATGAACTCTAGGGCGTTTTCGATGAACTTGTCCTGCGAGTAGGTCTGGCCTTCAAGCTGCGGCTGACTTGCATTGCCGGGCAGAGTTTCCTTTTGGTCGTTGCGCCACAGGAACTCTGGGTAGTGGTTGTGGGCGTGGCGCTGGCAGTTGTAGCCGTAGAACAGGTCGAAACCCTGTTGGTTCGGGTCGCCGGTCGTGCCGAAGTGCCCCAGGCCCCATTTGCCGATGGCCGCGGTGGCGTAGCCGCGCGCTTTGAGCGCTTCGGCGAGCGTGACTTCATCGGCCGGCAGCGGCTGCTGGCCGGTGAACTCGGTTCCATATCTCTCTGCCAGCCGCTTCCAGGGGCCTTTCTCTTTGTTGTTCCGAACGGCGGCGTGGCCCAGGTGCTTGCCGGTCATCAGCGTGCAGCGCGAGGGGGCGCAGACCGGTGCGCCGGCGTAGAATTGCGTAAACCGCATCCCCTCGGCGGCAAGCTGGTCGATGTGCGGCGTCTGGATGTACCGCTGGCCATAGCAGCCGAGCTCGCCGACGCCGAGGTCGTCGGCGATGATCAGGATGATGTTCGGATGTTGCTCGGCGGCTTGAGCCGTGTTGAGGCAAGTCGCGAAGACGCAAGCGATGAGGCAGATGGCGATCCCTCTCCCCTGAGGGGAGAGGTTAGGAGAGGGGTTTTTGAGTTGGGCGAGGTTTCCGGACAGCGGCTGGATGCGTGCTTCGCTAATCCCTCCCCTAGCCCCTCCCTTCGAGGGAGGGGGATTGTTATTCGTCATCGTTGGTTCCTTCCAGCGGCTCGAGCGCTTCTTCGTAGAACTTTACCAGGTCCTCGCGGAGCTTGGCGAGCGACGGTTCGTGGGCGTACATCATGTGGCCCCCTTCGTAGTAGCCGGTCTCGAAGTTCTCCTCGATCTCCTCCGGCAGGTTGAGATGGTTGCGAGTATGCTCCATCGCGAAGGGCGGCGTGGCGAGGTCATAGTAGCCGCAGGCGGCGAATACATGCAGATAGGGGT
>DASVCM010000313.1:0-2143 GCA_036381635.1 Lacipirellula sp. | reverse complement strand
TCCTGGCGGCAGCGCGAGACTGCCGGAGGAAATGTCGAGCCGGGTCGTCGTGACGGTATCGACGACTTTCAGCGGTCCCACGCACTCGAGGCCGGAGAGCACGGCGCGCGAGGAAGCCGCGAGCATGATCTCGGCCAGCGTACTCGGATCGAGGCCGAAGCAGTGGCCCATCACGACCGGCAGGCCCGCGGCTTCCGCCGTGGCGAGCATACGCGCCGCGCGTAGGATCCCGCCCGCTTGCTTGATGCCGAACTTTACGAAATCCGCCGCATCCGCCTTGATTACGGCGAGCAGGCTCTCGTGGCTGTCGACGGTCTCATCTGCCATGATGGGCACGCCACCTTCGCGGCGAACGCGCGCCATGCCGGCGATGTCGTCCTTCGGTACCGGTTGCTCGAAGAGTTGCAGGTCGAAGGGCTTGATGACGCGGCAGAGCTTGAGCGAGGTCTCCGCATCGTACTGGCAGTTCGCATCGATCCGCAGTTTCATCGCGCTCCCGACCGTGTCACGCACCGCGGCGATGCGGTCGCGGTCGGCCTCCACGCCGCTGCCGACCTTGATTTTCGCAGAGCGGAAACCGGCATCGAGCCAGCGCTTCGCTTCCGCCGCGGCTTCGTCCGGGGGCAGCATGCCGATCCAGCCGTTGAACTCAACGCGCTCGTGCACCGCGCCGCCGAGGTAGGTGTGCATCGGAACGCCAAGGATGCGGCAGGCGAGATCCACGCATGCCATCTCAACGGCCGCGCCCACGCCGGGCTGCGTCGGAGCCAGCCGATCCAGGAGCTCGATGACTCGATGGATATTGAGCGCGTCCTGACCGACGAGTTCGCGGGCGACACGCTCGCGCAGTGTCGCGATGAGATCCGCGGCGGTATGAGGAGACTTGGATGCGGCGGAAGGCTCCGCGCTGCTGATGCCGACGGAGCCATCGGCGGCGGTGAGGCGCACCACGACGCACTTGGTGACGGCCTTCGAAATGCCGCCGCTCGTGAAGGTGCCGACGAGGGGCATGCCGACGCCGAAGATTTCGACACGTTCTATTCTGGTTTTCATTCTGGTCTTCCTGGTGGGCTCTGTTTTGCGAACGTCCGACGAGACGATAGGCTGCGAGCAGCGCCAAAGCCGCTGCCCATCTGGATTCTAATACGACAGTTTTTGCCTGGCGTGCGATTCATAACAACGGCAGGTCTCGACTTCACTCCGCCTTGATGCCCGCGCTCTTCACCAGTGCACCCCACTTGACCGCTTCCGCTTTGAGGTATTGCGCGAACTGCTGCGGAGTGTCGCCGATCGGGTCGAGTCCCGCGCCCGCCATGCGCTGCGCGATCGCCGGGTCCTTGAGCGCCGCTGAGATTTCCCCGTTGAGTCGGTCGATCACGGCACGAGGCGTACCCGCGGGAACCACGATGCCGTTCCAGTTGTTCGCTTCGTAGCCCGGCACGCCGGATTCGGACAGCGTCGGCAATTCCGGGAAGAGCGGCGAGCGCGATTTTGTCCCGATGCCGATGCCGCGCAGCCGTCCCGCGCGGATATGCGGCTGCGCCGTCGTGAGATTGGCCATCATGAGCGAGAGGCGTCCCGCCACGAGGTCCGTCACGGCAGGCGCGCCGCCCTTGTACGGTACGTGCACGATATCGACGCCCGCCATGCTGGCGAAGAGCGCCATCGCGAGATGGCCCGCGCCGCCGATGCCGCTCGAGCCGTAGTTGTGCTTGCCGGGATTGGCCTTGAGCAGTGCAATCAGCTCCCGGGTTGTGGTCGCCGGCAGCGCGGGGTGAACCGCCAGCAGGTTGCTTGATGCCGCGACGTTGCTCACGGCACTGAAATCCCGGTCCAGCACGTACGGAACCTTCGAATAAAGAGACGGGTTCACGGCCAGTGGCGGGGTCGCCATGAGCAGCGTGTAGCCGTCGGGCGCCGAGCGCGCGACGATTTCGGTGCCGATGAGGGTCCCGGCGCCGGTGCGATTGTCCACCACGATCTGCTGCCCCAGCCGCTCGGACAGACGCTGCCCGACGATGCGCGCCACGGTGTCGGTGGAGCCGCCCGCCGAGTACGGCACCACGAGCCGCAGGGGCCGTTCAGGATATGCGGCTGCCGATGTGCCGGTATAAAACGCCAGGCAGGCGATCAGGAATCGATA
>DASVCM010000312.1:0-3400 GCA_036381635.1 Lacipirellula sp. | reverse complement strand
GACGGTCTGCCGCTAAGACAACAAGGCCCGCCCGGCGACCGACGCCGCCAGCGGGCGCCGCAGCCTGGAGATCGCTTCGACGACGATCGTCCGCCGCCTGATGAACGCCGCCCGCCGCCAAGGCCGCGCCCGGAAGGCGAGCCGCCTTAGAGCAAGCTCTCCAGCAGCAGCCGGATCTTCCGCATTTCGGCGCGATGATCATGCCCCTCCAGCGGAGGCATGTTCACGCACAGTGCGCGGTTGTAACCCACCTTCTCAAGCTGTCCCAGCAGCTTGCCGTAATCAACTTCCCCCTGCCCCACGCGAACATGCAGCGCGCTCTTGGTCGAGTCGCGCAGATGCACATGAAACACATGCGGCATCACCTTCGAAAAGTCGCGGCCCTGCCGCGGACCGGCGATGTAGTGGCTCGGATCGAGCGTCAGCCCCAGCCCCTTCACCTGATTGCACAGCACAACGGCCGTGTCGGGGTCTTCGCTCATGCAGCCGATCTCGGTCCGCATCGCCACGAGGCAGCCCTCCAGCGACGCGATCCGCACCAGCTCGCGCAGCCGCTCGATCTCCTCGTTGAACGGCGTGCCCAGCTCCGCCGCCGGCACGACCAGCGGCACCACTCGCAGCGACTTGGCCAGCTTGCAGCAGGCGGTGAACTGGGCGTAGTACTCGTCCTTCGAACCGGCGGGCTCGACGGTGAGCGCCGCGATCGTCAGTCGGTGCGTATCGCGAAACGCCTCCTGGGCCCGCTCCAGACTCTCGGCCGCCACCGACGGCCGGCACCAGGAGAGCCCCTCCTCCCGCATCGGCAGTTCGACGGCCGTGTATTCGAGGTCGACCAGCGTCGGGAGGACCTCATCCTTGGGTAAATCGGGAAGACAATCCGTCGAAGCGCAAACGAACACGCTGGCAACTCCTCACGCACACATGATGCAAGCATTCGATAAACAAGGCAAAGTAAGCCGTACTGTAACGGCTTCAGCCGCGGCAGGGCAACACCGCCCCCTCGCCCCGCGTGGGCGCCGGCTTGAACCCAGTCACTCCGAGGTCCGCCGAGGAGTCCGGCCTGCCTCGGTTACTTCAGGCCGTGCATCCGCACGAGATTGGCCCGTTACCCCTTGCGCAGAAGCTGACGATAAGTTGTCTTCGCCAGTACAATTACCCTCAACAACCGCCCGCCGCACGTCTGTGCGCTCCGCGTCCACCTTTCCACAACCTCCACGAGCGATTGACATATGTCCACAGTCCCCCCAAGCGACCCGAACCGCCAAACGCACACGACGCACGTCGTGCTGCAGCAGCCGACCGCATTTGGACGCTACGGCAAGTTGCTGCTGGTGCTCCTGGCGCTGGCCGTCATGGTGATCATCGGCCAGAGTGCTAGCTACCAGAGCTACTTCAGTCCGCCGAACGCTCCGCAGGAGAAGTTCTACTCCCTCAACGAGGAGGCGACCGACAAGATCGCCATCATCCGCGTCGAGGGGCCAATCCTCGACGCCGAAGGGTTCGTCAAGAAGCAGATCGATCGGGTGCGCGAGGACGACGCGGTGAAGGCGGTCGTGCTGCGCATCGACTCGCCCGGCGGCACCGTCACGGCAAGCGATTTTCTGTATAACGAGCTGCGCGACATGATCGCCGAGCGCGAAATTCCGATGGTCGTCAGCATGGGGAGCATCTGCGCCAGCGGCGGCTACTACATGGCGATGGCCGCCGAGAGCGGCGAGGACGTCATCTTCGCCGAGCCGACCACCTGGACCGGCTCGATCGGCGTCGTCATTCCGCACTACGACATCTCCGGCCTGCTGGCCAACTGGAAGATCGAGGACGACTCGATCGCCAGCCACAAGTACAAGCTGATGGGCAGCCCCACGCGGCAGCTCTCGCCCGAGGAAGAGGCCAAGGAGCGGGAGCTGTTGCAAGAGCTGGTCGATGAAAGCTTCGAGCGGTTCAAGCAGATCGTCCTGCGCGGCCGGCCGGCGCTCAAAGACGATGAGAAAGCGCTGGAGACGGCCACCACCGGACGCATCTTCACGTCCGACCAGGCGCTGGAGCTGAAGCTCATCGACAAGCAGGGCTTTCTTGAGGCGGCCATCGATCGCGCCGCCGAGCTTGCCGGGCGCGAGCCGGATTCGCTGCGCTGCGTCCACTACGAGGAGCCGCCCAGTTCGCTTGAAATGCTGCTCGGCGCCAAGACGAGCGTGCTTCCCGCGGGCAAGACCGACCTGGCCTCGCTCCTCGATCTCGCGGCGCCGCGGGCGTATTACATCTGCACCTGGCTGCCGGCGATTCTGACCAACAGCCGTTAAACGTTTAGGACTGTATGTTAAGTCACCGACGCGCCGACGGCGCGCACGCAATGACTGTTCGCCCGCTTGTGCGCGCTGCGACCGTGCTGACGCTCGGGCTGTTCGCATGGATATCGGCAGCGCCGAACTCTGAGGCCGCCGATCGCTCACGGCCCAACGTTTTGGTCATCCTCGCCGATGATCTTGGCTGGTCGGACATCGGCGCCTTTGGCAGCGAAATACGCACGCCGAACATCGATCGTCTCGCCGCCCGCGGCCGGATCTTCACGCAGTTCTACAACACGGCCCGCTGCTGCCCTTCGCGGGCGAGCCTGCTTACGGGCCTGTATCCGCATCAAGCGGGCGTCGGCCACATGCTGTGGCCCACCGGCTACGCGGGCTACTCGACGCGGCTTTCCGACGACTGCGTCACGATCGCCGAGGCGCTGCAGGAACATGGCTATCGCACGTACATGACGGGCAAATGGCACCTGGCTGAGCGGCAACCCCATCCTTCGGACACGGCGGGTTGGCCGCTGCAGCGCGGGTTCGACAAGTTTTACGGCACGCTCGCCGGCTACGGCAGCTTCTACGACCCGGCCACGCTGGCCCGCGGCAATGAGTTCATCACGCCCGAGAACGACCCGGCGTACAAGCCCGACCGCTTTTACTACACCGACGCCATCAGCGACAACGCCGTCATGTTCCTTGAGGAGCACGAGCGCGAGCACGCCGACAAGCCGTTCTTCATGTACGTCGCTTACACCGCAGCGCATTGGCCGATTCAAGCGCCTGAGGAATCAATCGCCGAGTATGAAGGCAAGTACGACGCCGGCTACGACGCGATCCGCCAGGCGCGAATCGAGAAGCAAAAAGAGTTGGGGCTCATCGCGAACGTAGCGACGCCGGCGCCGACCACTGGCGATTGGGAAGCGGTCCAGGACAAAGAATATGAAACTCGCCGCATGGAGGCATTCGCCGCCATGGTCACCCGAATGGATGAGGGAATCGGCAAGCTACTGGCGCACCTGAAGAACACCGGCCAATTCGACAACACGCTCGTGCTGTACCTACACGATAACGGCGGCTGCGACGAAGAATTCTTCCACAACAATCAACGG
>DASVCM010000311.1:0-8278 GCA_036381635.1 Lacipirellula sp. | reverse complement strand
GTCTCGGGCTGGGAATCCTCGTTCAGATCCCAATCCTGCACGAGCAGATTCCGCAAAGTCACCAACCACGCGGCGTTGCTACTGCTGTTGGGCGGTAGATAAAACGAGCGCCCGTCGGAGTCGCCGTGCAGGAACCGCGATCCTTCGCCGCCGATGTACGTGTCGCGCGTCATGCCGTGGGCGAGATGGCCGTAAAAGCCGGTGATCGCCTTTTCACGCTCGTCGCGGCGCAGCAGCGCGAGCGAGTAGCGCAGGCCGTACAGCGGATTGATTCCCGGCTCGCCGCGGAACTGCCCCTGATGCGGCATCGAGCGGATCATGCCCATGGCGATGGCGCCGTGCTGCTCCAGGTAGCCGATCAGCCAATTCTCCCGCTCAGAGTTCTGGCCGAAGATTTCGGAGCCGATGATGTACGGCGCCATGAGATTGTAGTAGCTGCCCATCCTCGTGGCGGTGAGCGGATCGTGCGGCGGCTCGTTGGCCAGTAGCGCCAACGGAATGAACGGAGGCTGGGTCTCATGACGCTCGCTGGCGACGACGGCTTTCAGTATGGCCTCGCGGTATGCGACGGCTTGCTCGCGAAGCAAGTCCGCTTCGTCACCGATCCCCATGTCTTGGAACATTGCCGCCATGTCGCGCAGCGCCCGCCAGCAGTTGGCGTTGGAGTTCAGCGAGTAGACCTGCTGAGTGATATCGCCCGCGTACCGGTCCTTGGGCAGCAGACCCATTTGCGGCTCGCGGCTCGTAAGGATCAGTTCCAGCGCGGGCCGCCACAGCGATTCGTACGCGCGGACTGTTTCGGCGTCGCGCGTCAGCCAGTAAAAATGGGCGAGCAATTGTAGCTTGTGGCCGGCCACGTGAAAGCGAGTGTCATGGCGATTGAACTCCAACAGCGGCCGCATCATCGGCGCGGCCAGGTCGAGGCGGCCCAGCAGCATGAGCGAGCGGAGCGTATCCCCGCATTCGCCTTCGTAGAGCTTGGCATAAGCGTTGGTCGCGCTGTAGTGCGGGCGGTCGCCAACGGCGATCATCAAGCTGCCGATGAGCGCAGCTCGCCAGGCCTCGTTGACCCGCGTCTCAGGCGTCGAAAGTCGGATGCCCCGGCGAAGCTCGGCTTGCCAGGTCGCGGTGCAAGCGTGCTTCCGCTGTTCGTAGCCGGTCAACGTCAAATCGTTCGCCCCGTTGATCGGCTTGCTGAAGATGGTCAGTTCCGCGGGCCTTTCCGGTTTCAGCTTCGCGACGAGGGACTTGCGCTCCGGCTGCCACTTCCAGGGCGCACCGAACGAGACGACGCAATCGCCCGAATCGTTCAGGAGGAAGCCTTTATCGGCGCGAAGCTTCGATGGCGACGGCAGACGGGCCTCGACCTGGCCGGCGCCGCCGGAGACCGTGAACCGGACGCACGCGGCGCCATGGCTGGCTAATTCGCCGTCGACCGGAGCGAACGCCTGCTGGCGATAGGCCACGCCGCCGTGCCGGTAGCAGATATTCACGACCGGCAAGTAGCCGTCCTCATACGTCGGCCCTTCGAGCTGGGAGAGGTACTCGCCGAAGGGCTCTCGCGACGGCCCGACGAAGAAGTGGACCGGCGTTCCCTGCTCGTGCCACATCGGCGGCTTGTTCGCTCGCGGATTGACGGCGCTGCCGTTGCTCACGAGCCGGGCCTTCTGCGGACTCCGCGGCGCGCTGAGGACGATCGGGTAATCGCGGAAGTCGGTGTTGACCCACTGCAAAGGCGGCAGCAGGTTCTCGAAAAACTCGTAGCTCGCGCCGTCGGGTTGCCGACGGGCGGCCTCGCCCCACACATCGGTTCGCGCTTCGATCATCTCTGCGACCGACGGCATGTCATCAGCCGCTGGCGGCGCCCCGATGAACTGAGCATTCGCGTCGCGACCGCCCACGAGCGCCGCGGCCGCCAAAATCCATGCCTTCGTCGTGCATCCGCTACACATGACGACACCCTTTGCATTAGAAGACCAGTACCCCCGCCGGTCCTTGGCTCGCGGCGGCGTCGACGCCGGTTTGGGGATCGATGACAATCGCGTTAGCAGCGGAGCCGAGCGATGGCTTCACATCGACCTTACGGCCGCGCTGCCGAAGATCGGCGACGACCTCCTGATCCATGCTTTGCGTAACCAGTATTGGCTCGGCCCCTTCCGTATGAAGGCGCGGCGCCGTCACGATCTGCTTCGCCGTCGCCTGAAAGTCGAGCAAGCTGACGGCCATCTGCGCGGTAACCGTCACAATGAACCGTCCGCCGGGCAGCCCCAAGGCAGCGAAAGGCTTGCCATCTTTCAGGACCACCAGCGGCGACATATTGTGCTGCGGCCGCTTCCGCGGCGCCGGGTAATTCGGGTCGCCCGCCGTCGTGCTGAAACGCGACATGCCGTGGCCCAGCATCAGGCCCAGGCCCCCGATCGCCACGTGCGAGCCGTAATCGGCGCCATGGGTCGCCGTCAGCGAAACCGTGTTTTGCTCGCGGTCGACGACGACGATGTTCACGGTGTGCGAGGTGCCGTCGGGTTGCGTGCTTCCGGCAATGATGCCCGTGCGAATTCGCTCCGCGCGCTCGACGGCGCGCTCTTCCGAGAGCAGTTTCTCGACAGGCGTCGATACGAATTCGGGATCGCCGAAGTACTTGAACCGTTCCTGCCAGGCCAGATTCGAAGCGCCAGCAAACAGCTCGACGTAGTCGGCGCCCCACGGCTCGAGGCCCGGCAGATCGAACTGCTCCAGCGTCTTGAGAATGCTCAGCGACGTCAGGCCGCCGGAGGGGAGCGGCGGCGTGTAGAGATCGTACTCGCGATACTTGATGTGGAGCGGCTCGACGGCCAGGGCTTCAAAACTTTCGAAGTCGTCTTCCGCGAGGATGCCGCCGCTGGCCTGCACCTGGCGAACAATCGTGCTGGGAATCGTGCCGTGATAGAAGCTCTGTGGGCGTTCGTCGGAAAGCTGCTCGATGAGCCGCGCGAGGTCCGCACTGCTCCACGATTCGCCCTCGCCCGGCACGCCGTTAGGGAAGAACGCCCGCCGCGACGCCGGATCGATCGACTTCAGCAAGCGGCGAAAGGAGGCGGCGATCCGCGGCGTGACTTCAAAGCCGTCTTGAGCCAGTTGGCGGGCCCGATTGGCCAGGGTCTTAAACGGCCGCGAGCCGAATTGCTGCAAGGCCAGCTCGATGCCGGCGACTATGCCGGGCGTCGTCAGTGCGAGATAGCCGTGATAAGAAACCGCGGCGCTAAACGTGGCCGGGTTGAATCGGCGCGGCGCGCGGCCGTCGAAGTCGATCGCATGAACGGCGCCGGTCTTCGCCTGGTAGTACACCAGACTTCCGCCGTAGCCGCCGAGGCTTACCATACCGGGCTCGATGACGCACAGCACCGCCAGCGCGGCGACGGCTGCGTCCATCGCATTGCCGCCCTGCTCCAATATTTCGCGAGCAGCTTCGGCGGCTTCCGGACGCGAGCAGGCGACGGCCTGGCGAGGCTGCTTCCCAACGGCTTCCCGGGCCGCAACCCTCGACCAATTCCCAGCATGGAGTACGCCAAGGGCGCCCGTCGACGCTAGCGCCGCCGGCCCTCGCTGGAGGAATTCACGTCGACTGCAAGGAAAGTCTGTCATGATTGAGGGATGGGACCGGGCGGGGATCTATTGGAGGGGCGGCGGGATTAACTGCAAGGCGAAGCCACCAAGATTCAACTCGAAGTCAGTTCAAAATCAAATGCGTTCTCGCCGTCGCCTTTCACCTCTCGCCGCAGTTCCGATTGCACATTGTAGCGTGCAGGCAATTCGCGAAGCTTCGGATCCTGTCCGCCTCGCTCGATCTGAACGGCGTGCCAACCTATCAGAGCGCCCGGCTGGCCGCGCTTATAGCCTAACTCGTATCGCCCCTGCGCATTAGCCGTTCCATACGACGGCGATCCGCTGCGTTCAGGCTGAAATCGTATGCGCGCCCCGGCCAGCGGCCTTCCGTCCAGCGTGATGCGACCGGTTACCGGAGCCACTTCGGCGCCTTCGCCGCCGCAACCGCACAACAACAGCGTTGTCAGTAGGCAACTGAGCACTCGTCGTGTCATCGCATTCCTCTGCAGAAGCACGGCTCAGTACGACCCGGTTGGCAGGTCGTCGTTTCGCACCCCAAGCCGCTGATAGGCGCCAATCATCACGCCATTGTTTTCCGGCTTGAACGCTTCCGGCGCAGTCCCCTTGTTATTGCCGGCGTCCTGGTAGTCGATATCGTCGTTAATAAAGGCGACCGAGCCGTCGCAGAAGGCAAAGTGGGCGCCGCCGGGATGCTTGCTGCTGAAGCCCTCCGTGCAGGTGTTGTGGCCTCCGGTTTCGGGATGGTTCAGTTTGAGGCTAACTCGTCCCAGCGACCAGGCCGCCCCCCACATGTTGGGACCGGCAGGATTTCGCGTACCGATCCAGGTTGCCGAAAGACAGTATGAATCGCGCTCGCCGAGGAGAAACGTGGTGCTTGTCCCGTCGATGATCTCGCGCAGCTTGATAGGCGTGAGCCCTTCGAAAACACCGTTGCCGGCGCATGCCGCCGGGTTGCCGACCCAATTGGTGTTCGTGCAATTCGGCGCCAGGCAGGAGCACGGACGGTCGATGAAGCCCCGTGACCCCACATAGTTGGACGCGGAGGGCAAGAACAACGTCGTCAATTGCTGCGAATAGACTCCCTTAAAATGCCGCTCCCACTTGCCGTTGTCCTGCGTTCGCGGCGCCTGCGGCGAACCGTCGAAAGGGACCAGGTCGGGCGTGTCATCGGAGGGGCAGCGAAAGACGGCCAGCGGCGTCTGCAGCGGCTCGAGTTCTTTGGCATTGGTCCGCGCGGCGATGAACAGGTCGGCCAGATTCCTGCGACCGCTTCTCGTGCCGTCGGGCGGCTTGACGAAGTCGGCCGCCGGCCGCATGCGATCGAAGACCGCCTGCTGCTCCAAGTAGGGCAGCGCGAACGTGCTCCAGCTCCAGGCCTCGTAAGGATCGGGCTGGCTGACCATCCCCACCGGCAGCGTTTTCCTGGCGGATTCGTAATTGAGGACGGCCAGGGCAATGTTCTTGAGGTTGTTTTGGCACTGGCTTCGCCGGGCGGCCTCGCGAGCGGCCTGCACAGCGGGAAGCAGTAGCGCCACCAGCACGCCGATGATCGCGATGACGACCAGCAGCTCGACAAGCGTGAATGCGCGGCGACGAATCTGCCGGCGCCGGTTGGCGGCCATACGACCTCCTGTTTCGCCAATTCCCGTATCGTCACCCCAAGGTCTGTCGAGCGGTCCGGCATGCAGACTTGCGGCCGGACGTCTCGAAAGATCTCGACGTGACTTATTCAAACCGAGGATCTACCAAACCGCAACGAAGCGAAGTCGCAATGAACGCAAAAACCGCCAACATGGCTGCCGACGGTTCAGGCACAGCCGCCACGGCGGCAACCGAAGCGCCGCTGCCGAGTTGCCGCTGCCAGGCGAGGAAATCGGCGCCGTCGACGTCCAAATCCGCGTCGGCGTCGCCTTGCCCTTTCGTCGTACCGGCGCCGAAGCCCGACTTCCATGCGTTCAGGTCGTCGCTGTCGACGTCGCTGTCGTTGTCGAAGTCGGCGGCAAAACTCGCGGCGGCCTGAACCGTCAGAATGCCGGGGCCGCTGAAGTATTGGTCGAGCTTGAACGTAGCGCTGCTGGCCGAGCTGCCGTAGGTGCCTGAGGCTTGATCGACGCCGCCTAACGAGAGCACGGCGATGATGTCGTTGACGCCGGCGCCGAGATTCACCATGCCCGTGCCGGAGATGCTAAGCGTCGCCGTGTTGGCAATAGCGTTGGCGACGCCGCTGGAGATGTCAAGCGAGCCGCCGGTGACAGTCACATCGCCGCCGCCAAGGATGGCGCCGGCGCCGCTGACAGTGAGTATTCCGCCCTCGACGTCGGTGCCGCCGGAATAGGAGTTGGCAGCCGTGAGCACCGTGGTCCCGCCATCGACCATGCGGCGGAAGCTGCCCGGGCCCGAAATCTCGCCGGAAAACGTCTGCGTGCCGCTGGCGTTCGCCGAGTTCAGCCGGGTGGTGCGATTGACCGGGTCGTTCAACCCCTCGGCGATGACAATCGGCCGGCTGAAGTTGAAGCCGCTGCCGGAGAAGCGCGGCTCGAACTGGTTGTCAGGATTGGCCGTTCCGGTGGCGTCGTTGCGGAAGGTCAGCGTGCCGCCGGTTCCGCTGATGCTGTTACTGGTGAAATCGACTTCGACGGCGTCGTCCAACTGCCGCGTCGTGGCGATCACGGCGTCCGCGGTGACGTTGATCGGATTGGGAACAGGGTCGGTGCTTGGATCGCGGTTTCCCGTAGTCACGAGGTTGCCGCCGGAAAGGTGCACCGTGCCCGTGCCGTCGCCGAGCGTGGCGTTGCCGTCGATCCGCAATTGCCCGGACAGAATCATCGTGTCGCCGCCGTAGGTGTTGCCGGGGTTGTTCAGCGTGAGCGTTCCCGGGCCGGCCTTGGTGAAGCCGCGGTCTTGCCCTTCGTCCCCCAGCGGCCCGCGGAAGATGAACGTGCCCGTCGTTCCGGTCACGTTATCCACAGTGATGGTCGGGTTATCGGTCTTGAGCGTGATGATCACGCTCCCCTCGCCGCCGCTGGCCAGGCCGAGCAGTTCCATATTCGAGGCGCCCATCAATGCGGTGAAGCTGTTGGTGATGTCCACGTTCTGCGTCTGAATGCTGCGCGAACCGGCGTTGAAGAAAGTGATCGTGCCGCCGTCGAGCGTAAGCTTCGCCGTGCCGCTCGAGGCGGTGCCGAGCGCATTGTTCACGCCGATGCCCAGCAGCCCGCCGCTGAGCACCAGCTCCCCTTCCCAGCCCGAGTTGCTCGAAGAAATGTTGAGCTGACCGGCGCCGGTCTTCACGATGCGGCCGGTGCTGCCGGCGAAGAGAGGGGCCTGGTAGGTTTCGGTCTGGCCCAGGTCGTCGGCGATGATGAGCGTGCCGGCGCCGACGTCGATGCGGCTATTGGCGAAGGCGCCCGCCCCGGCGCCGACCGAGGCGATCGATTTGACCGTTTCGGTCTGGCCGTTCAGCTCGAAAATGGAATTTCGCCCCAAGATTTGAACGACGGACGCGTCGGGAATTACATCAGGCGCTCCGAGACGCATGATATTGAACGTACCGTCGAGCGGATTCGAGGCGAGCATCGTGTTGCCGGAGTACGTGTTGGCGCCGGTCAGCACGAGCGTCCCGCTGCCCGATTGCAGCAACCCGGCCGAGCCGCCGAGAGCCGAGCCGATCGTGGCCGTCAGGCCTGTGGCAACGTTCACCTCGGCGGCATTGACCAGATTGATCGTCCCGCCGTTGAGCGTCACCGTCCCTTCTTCGAAGCGGATGCCGCTGGCCGACTGCGCGCCGCTGACGGCCACGTCGTACGTTCCTGTTACGTTGGCGTCCGCGGCGAAGACGGCTATTTCGTCGGCTACCCAGGGCCCGGTGACAGCCGCGCCACTCGGGTCCGAGCTCCAGAAGTTATCCGCGCCCCACGCGCCGGGCGCCGTGTCGGAGTTGCTTCCCCCGGCGCTTGTGCCGTTGGCGTCCCAATACAAGTCGGCGCGGGCATCCCATGCCCGGCCGGCGGTAACCAACAACACTGCTAGCAAACTTCGACGAAGTACCATCGCTATTCCTCGTAGCTCGAAGCCAGATGTCATTTCCGAGGGCCGCGTCGGTGCAAATTACGTGCGCTTTGGCTCGCGTCGATTGATCATGTTTGAGCATCATGGAATTGCCGCCTGCATGCCAGGACGCCCACGGCGAGTGACAGCAGGGCAAGCGACGCCGGCTCGGGCACGACAGGCGTAACGCTTGCCCAGTCGTCGCCGACGCGGAGCTCATCGATCGTCAGGTGTGGTGCTGCGCTCTGACGCAGGATGATGCTCGCGATTCCGATGTCGTTGCCGGCGCCGGTCGAGTCGTCGATCAACGTTGGCGGCGTGGTGAGCGGTGAGAACGACGGGTCGGCGAAGCTGTTTGGATCCGGATTGATCCAGAGCCGCGCAACGTCGTTCTGCGTCCCTGGCACAGACTCGTACGAGCCGACCAGGAACAGCGTCTCGCCAACGCTCAGCGGGCCGCTCCACGAGGGGGCGGCGGACGCGGCATTGATGTTGCGAAAGACGCCCAGATTGAATTGCGTCGGATCCGTAGGATCGATGCGGCCCTGAAGCCGGGCGGCGCCCGCGGTGGGATTGGTCGTGGTCGGCCCGGACGAATTATTGAGTGCGAGGAAGAAGCCGCCGTTGA
>DASVCM010000310.1:0-2020 GCA_036381635.1 Lacipirellula sp. | reverse complement strand
CGTACACCATCCCAAAACAGAAGATGATGCCGAAGGCGGCGGCGACCAAATCCCACCGCAGTTCGGCGCGTTGTTGCTTCAGATCAATCAGCCCTTCGGCCGCAAGCTGCTGGCGAACGCGACTCCAGGCGCCGGGCGGCCGGACCTTGAGATAGAAGCTGCGAAGCGTCTCGGCGGATTCGGCCGGCGTGAGCAGCGCTACGCCCACGCTTCCAACTAAGCCGATCGCCAATAGCAGCAGCGTCGGCTGCCAGACGCGGCTGTCGGCGTCCCAGTTCAATCCGAACCAGACATAACTGGCCAGCGGCACAGAGATAACCAGTCCGAACAACTCGCCCCAAATGTTGAAGCGCGACCAGAACCACCGCAACCACGCCAACGGCAACGCCGGGGCGATCATCGCGGCGTTGATAAAGAACACCCAGGAGCCAATCTCCTCGGCGTCGATGGTGACCGCCAAGAGCGTGCCAAGGAACATCATCGCAATCATCGTCACCCGGGCGGCCAAAATGTGCTCCTTCTCAGGGGCATGCGGGCGGAGATGGCGGCGGTAGAAATCGTTGACGACGAATGACGAGCCCCACTGCAGCAGCGTTCCCACGGTCGACATATACCCGGCGAGCACGGCGGCGATGAGAATCCCGCCGAAGCCTGGAATGTGGTCGGCGTAGCGAATCACTAGTTGCGACCACACGGCTACGGAGTTGGCCGCGTCCCCATCGGGAAGAGCCATGACCGTGTGATCTCCGGCGGTCGCCGGCGGGTACAGCGCGATGGCCAGCACCCCCAACGGCAGCAGCGGAATCATCCGCACCACGAGCGTCAGGACGCAGTTGAACATCTGGCCCAGCACCGCGTGTCGTTCATTCTTGGCCGCCAGGCAACGCTGCGCCGTCCAGCCTTCGCCGGCGCAGGGGCTGCCCGCAAGAAACAGGCCCACCAGCACCAGGGCGAGCAGCGTCATCGGCTCAACGTAATGGTTGCTTCCGCTGGAGGGGGGCAAGATCTGCCAGAAATCGGCGTCCCGATTGGCCATCGCGCGGTCGAGCATCTCGCGATAGCTGCCGACGTCGTCGACGCCCAAGTACCAGACGACGAATGCTGCCGAGAAAAAGATGAAGAACTGCGGCACGTCGATGTACGCAGCGCCCAACAGCCCGCCAAGCAGCGTGTACGCCGTGGCGATGGCGCCAAACACGATGATGACCGTCAGCGGCTCCCAACCGATGAGCGGCGCGAGCATCTGCGCGAGCATCGCGGTTCCGTAGCCGAGGAAGACGGTCGCCCAACCGAGACACGCATAGATTCCGTAAAACCCGCGGAACCTCGCCGCCGCTTTGCCCGAGTAGCGAAATTCCAGCAGCTCGCCCGTGGTGACCAGGCCGCTGCGGCGCCACATCTTCGCCCAGAAGATGCCGACCAGCGGCATCCAAATCGGCCAGGCGATCCAGGCGATCTGGTTCAAATACATGAAGCCGCCGACGAAAAACAGCCACACCCAGCCGCCGCCGGAGTCGGAGTAGGTCGAGACGTTGGCAAACCCGATGACCCACCACGGCAAGCTGCGCTCGCCGATGAGGTAGCTCTCGGTGCTCTTCGTGGCGGCCCGCGCGAAGTACAGGCCAAGCAGGACCATCGCCGCCGAGTAAACGGCGATGACGGTCCAGTCGGCGGGGGACAACGACAAGCTTGCCGCCGCTAAGGGGCTCACGCCGACCTCCGATCATTCGACGAAGCGCGGAAGTCGTCCAGGCCCAGCAGTTCCAGGGCGTCGCGGTGAATGAGCCGTTCGATTGGCTCCGCCGGGAGTGAGAAGCGGTCGAGCTTCACCTCCGTGAGCGACCGCAAACCGGCAACCGTCTCGGCAACCGTCGTCACTGGGTAGTCGGTCCCAAACAGGATCTTGTCCCAGACGTTGTACTCATGGACCAGCATCAGGCTATGAAAGAGTTGCCATGGGCGATAGACCAGAGCGCTCACGTCGGCGTAAAGGTTTGGATGTTTGCGAATGACGGCGACT
>DASVCM010000309.1:0-8908 GCA_036381635.1 Lacipirellula sp. | reverse complement strand
GGCGGGCAGTCGTGGTGGAGGAGGACGAAGCGCGGCATGCACACAGTGTAGCCCTCTCGCTCCGCGAGAGGGATCATCTCGCTCCAGCGAGATGACTACGCGACCTACCGGCGGTTGCCAATGACTTCGATTTCGGCGGAGTGCTGCGCGCTTCCCGGCACGTTGCGGCTGACGGCCTGGGCAATGACGTCGATTACGCCCGATTGGGCGCCGGCGAAGGGAATCACGTAGCGGACGGTTTCGCCAGGGGGGAGCGACGGCAGGGCGTCGAACGTAAGGTATTCGCCCATCATGCGCGGCGCCGCCAGACCCGGCGGGCCTTCGACGGCGAGCGGATCGGGCGTCAGGTTCGGCGGGAAATAGACGCGAAGGGCGACATCTCCGTCGTGGATGGCGGACTTATTGGTGACGGTGATGTCGAGGGCCGAGCGAGCGCCCACCAGGAGTTCCGGGTTGCGGGGCGTGACGACGACGCTCAGCGGCGTGACGGCTGCCGGTGGCTGCGGCGGCGACCCTCCGGTTGGCGGCGGCGATTGGGGCAGCAGCACTTCGAAGTCGTGATCATCGGCCGTTTCGACCGGGTGCGTCGGCGGGTCCGTTTCGGCGCGAGCCCGCACTACGGCCGTCGCCCGAGTTGATTGAAGACAAAGGGCCGTTACGGTGAACTGCTTCTGTTGGCCGACGTCCAGCCGCGGAATCTGCCGCGTGATGCGACCGCTAATGGGTTGGGCGTCGGGTTGCGGTTGCACCTGCAGCACAGCGGTCGGGTATTCTTCCTCCGTAGTGATATTCACCAAGGCGATCTGGCCCGTGTTCCGCACGGTCACCGTGAACTGGATCGTCTGGCCTTGAATGCCCTGGAGGGGGCCGTCGATGTTGACGCGCATGCCGCCTTCGCGCTGCGGCGCCGCCGCGACGGCAGTCAAGCAGACTCGGCGAGTTAGCGGCGCCCCTTCGGCATATTCGACCGTGAAGGTCTGACAAAGCTCGCCCGCCTTACTCACTTCGAGATCGATGTTCACGGTGCGCGAGTCGCGTGGGCCAATCGTGCCGATGCGATCATTGCGAATGCGGTTGCGACTGGGATCGAGCGGAAAGATCAGCCCCGTATCAAACTCGTCGGTAACGGCGACGGCGGTGGCGGGGGCGTCGCCGACGTTGCGGATGATCAGCGTGTAGCGGACCGTGCCGCTGACTTGCGGCTGAGCCGGGTTCGGGCCCTGCACTTCGAGTTCGAGCTGAGCAGGCGCCGCTGCGGGGAGCGATGGCGGCGGGGTGATCGGCGTTTCCTGCACCGGCGCCGTTGGCCCGGTTTGAATCGGCGGCGTCATCGGCTGAGTAGTGCTGGGCGGCAGGTAAGGCGCCGAGCCGCCCCAGGTGATGACCGTGCTACCATTGCCAATCACCAGTTGCGGGGCGTCGCTGCCGGCGAAGTTCGCCGGGCGAATGAGCTGGATGTTGACCTGGGTGGTGGTTCCGCTGCCGGTGGGCGAGACCTGCACCGCGGCGCGGCCGTCGGCGCCGGTGCGGACTTCGGACGCCTGCCCGCCGACGACTTCGTAACGGACGATCCAGCCTTCAATCGGCGTGCCGTCGGTCTGAGTGGTGACGAGCGTGGTGAGCGTCTCTCCGCTGCCGCTGGCGGTGAGCGACGGCGGCGGGAAGGTCCACTGGGCGTCGATCCAGTAGATCGTCGCGGCGGCTTTGCGCGTGTCCCACGACTGGACCGCGGGCGTGTACGCGGTGATGTGGCTCGTGCCTTCGTTGGCCGAGGTGACGCTGACCCAGGCGTCGCCGCGGTTGATGTTCACGTCGTCGGTCGGGTCGGGCGTGCCGCGATCGATGCACAGTGGGCCGTCGGCGGTGTAACCGCGGGCCAGATAGTTGTCGATCTTCTCGCCGCGGAACCAGGGGATGAGCGGCGGATGCACCAGGCCCTTGCCGCCGAGTTCGACGAACTGACCGACGCCGTTGCGGCCGAGCATCCACTCGACTTCCTGATTGGCGAGCGTGTAGCCCACGGTCGTGCAGATACTGGCTTTGAGGACGACTTCGCTGCCGACCGGCGCAAGGACTCGGCCGGGAGTGACCGTGAGGTGGTCTTGCGCGGGTTGGACCGCTAAGCCGGCAAGCGGCGTGGCGATAGTGGTCGCTGGCGTCACGGCCGGAGTCGTGGGCGTCGGAAAGATCGGATCGGTGACGACCGGCGGAGCGACGGGATTGCCGATAACAGGCGGCACGATGGCCGCAGGCGCTCCAACGGGCGCGATGACTTCATCCTTCGGCCAGATGAAGCAGCGCTCGCCCGTGGGATCAATCCGCGGACAGCGCAGGCCCGTACAGCCGGCCGCGAGGGCGCACGCCGCGGCGGTTACTGCGGTGAGCACTCGGTAACGGCGGCTGGGGCGGCTGGGGAGCATCGCTAATCGTCAATGCGCGGAATACCGGCGGACCGGCGGCGCGACGGCAAACGCCGGTAGCGCACGCGGTTGCGGTGTTAAAATGTAGCGCCTGCATGGGGCTATGATGCCGGAATTCAACGGCGGCCGTTGCTTTTTCACGACGCGGGAGCGGGGGCCGCGCCGGTTGTAGGGGATGTGACGAACGTAGTCGGCGGCCGGAATTCCTTTTGCCTTGGAATGCCGCGTCCCACCGACCGGCGGACACGGTAGGGGCAGCTGGTTTTCGCGGTTTGTTGCGTGCGCGGCTGGCCGCAATTAAGATCAAAAGCACCGGCCCTTGCCCAAGTTGCGCCAATTCCCCAGCCAGAACGAGGCAGATCGGGCGTGGCCGAAGTACAAGGTTGAACAGAGAACCCTCGGCTCGTGCGGCTAATCGGTCGCGTACGAGACGCGGCTTCCATTGATCTGATTGAGGTCGTCATGACGTCCCCCTGGTGTATAGCGCGTATCTGGCAGCGGCTCGCTGCCATCCTGGTCTGTTTGGTGTTGGCGGCGACGGCGTCTTCGGCGCTGGCCCAAGACGGCGGCGACGGCGATGGCGATGAAGACCCCGGCGATATTCCCACCAGCGCGTTCTCCGGCGTAGCCGTCGATGCCGAAGGCGTATTGACGCGGCACACCGCCCGCGACGCGAGCGGACGATTGATGCGGACGCGGGTCGATCAGGCGCGCGCAGCGCTGGGCGCCGATCTATCGAAGTCGAGCAAGCTGCGTAAGGTTTCGTTGACGCGACTGATCGCGCTGATCAACCAGGCCGTCGCCGAAGGGCACGGGCCGGACGACGCGATGCTAAACCTCGCGGGCCTGACCAGAATTCGTTACGTCTTCTACTATCCCGAGACTAAAGACATCGTGCTGGCCGGCCCGGCGGAAGGTTGGGTCGAGACGCCAAACGGTCGCGTCCTTGGCTGGCAGTCAGGTCAGCCAATCCTGCAACTGGATGACCTAACCGTCGCGTTGCGAACGTTCGCACCCGGCGGCAAGAAGAACCCGCTGGTGTACTGCTCGATTGACCCAACGCAGGAAGGGCTCGCGCGGATGCAGCAGTTCCTCAGCGAAATCGGCCGGCAGATCCAGCCGGGAAACGAGTTGGCCGCCGAGCAATTCATTGCTGAGGGGCTGAAAGAAAGCCTGGGGATGCAGGTGATTACCGTCGGCGGCGTGCCGGCGAGCACCCACTTCGCGCAGGTCATGGTCGAAGCCGACTACCGGATGAAGCTGATCGGCATCGGCCTGGAGCAGCCGCCGGTGAACATCGCGACCTTTGTGGCCATGGCCAACCCCGCGGCGATGGCCCGCAACGCGTTGCAGCGATGGTACTTCGTACCGGATTATCAACGCATCAAGGTGGCTGACGACGGTTTGGCGGCCGAGTTCATCGGCGCGGGCGTAAAGCTGGTGGGCGAAGACGAGGTCGTCTCACAGCACGGGGGGCGGCGGCAGGTCGCCTCCCAAAGCGGAGCGAGCCGGAAGTTCACCCGCAGCTTTACGGAGAAATACAACCAACTGGCCGATCGGGCGCCGGTGTACGCGCAGCTTCGCAATTGCATCGACATGCTGGTCGCAGCGGCGTACATGCAGCAGGCGGATTTGTTCGAGAAGGCTGAACTAACGCTTGGCGCGCTGGGCGATGAATCGAAGTACGCCGTCGAAGTCTACAATCCGCCGAAGCAGGTCGAGGCAGCCGTCAACAGCATGTGGAAGCGGAATCGGCTAATGACGCCGATTGGCGGCGGCGTGGAAATCCGCGCCGGGATGGCCGTTGATGACGCCAACGTGCTGGCCGATGACGGATCGGTGGCCGAGGCGAAGGCGGCGATTGATCTTAGTTCGCTGCCGGCGAGCCAATGGTGGTGGGACTAGCCTAATTGTCGAGGCGCCTCGTCATCCTGAGCGATGCGACGGATCTGGCGTGGTTCTAGATTCTTCGCTGCGCTCAGAATGACCTGTTCGCGTCATCGGCTCACGGTAATCACGCGCAAGTCGCAGACGTTGGTGTGCGTGGGGCCGGTCTTGAGCAGGCCGCCGGTTCGGGTAAAAAACGAGTAGGCGTCGTTGCGCGCGAGGAAATCTCGCGGATTCAAGCCAAGCGCATTCGCATTCTCGGTCACGGACTCGTCGACGACAGCTCCGGCCGCATCCGTGGGGCCGTCTTCGCCGTCGACGCCGCCGGAGATGAGGGCGACGTCGCGCCAGTCGCGCTCTTCAGCCAGCGCCGCAAGACACAGCTGTTGATTGCGGCCGCCGCGTCCCCGGATTGTCGCGGGCGCCAGACGAACGGTCGGTTCGCCGCCGGTAATCAGGCAATCGGGACCGCTGTCATTGCGCATCTGGCGGGCCATCTCGACGAGCTTGCGTGCAACCTCTTCCGCGTCCCCCTCGGGTTCATTCGCGGCGATCATGGCGTGGCTGTAGCCGAGCCGCTCGGCTTCGGCGCCGGCGGCGTCGACGGCCATCGAGTTGTTGCCGATGATGACGTTCGCCACCTGACAACAATGGGATGTGGTTTTTAGGTCGAGCGATGGCGGCCGCGGGTGCGAGTCGAGCCGGTCCTCCAGGATCTTGATTGCACGCCGCCCTGCGGGAAGATCCGTCAGGGCCAGGGTGCGAAGCGCGGCAATCGCTCGCACGACGCCGTCGCTGATTTGGACCGTCGGACCGGAGCCGATGAGACTGACGTCGTCGCCCGGCACATCGGAGATGATCAGTGCCACGAGGCGACTCGCGCGGCAGGCTCGGGCGAGGCCTCCGCCTTTGATGTGACTGAGTTCGCGGCGCACCGCGTTCATTTGATGGATCGTCGCGCCGCGGGCCGACATCTCGCGGGTGAGAGCAAGTTTGTCGGCCAGCGAGATGCCTTCAATCGGCGCCGGAAGCAGCGCGGAAGCCCCGCCCGACAGCAGGCAGATGCAGAGATCCTGCGGATGCAGCTCTGCGACGAGTCGCAGCATCTGATGGGCGCCGCGCAGGCCTTCGGCGGTGGGCTCGTTGAGTCCCGCCGGGCGGCCGGGGAAAAGTTTGACCGCGTCGGTGGGAAGGAGGCAGTCGTCGGGAACGCTGACGAGGCCATGCAAGTGCTTTTGCTGGAGCACCGCGGGGCCGAGCGCCTGCTCCAAGGCCTGAGTCATACCCGCTGCCGCCTTGCCGCCTCCAACTACCGCAATGCGCCGAATCCCATCGAGCCTAACCCACTCGTCGCCTAGGCGAAGATCGCCGTCAGCGACCTCGACCGTATCGAATATAAGCCGCGGGCTGCGAACTGCGGTTACGCCCGCTAGCCAGATGCGTAAAACGTCTTCCCGGAGTTGCGCGGCGGTGCGTGGCATTAGGCAGTTGTTTTCTGAAAGAGGTCAAAAAAGCTGGCACCTGCCTCGTGTTGGAAAAGTGTCGCCGACAGTTGACGACTATCGTTAAATCCTCATAATGACGCCATTAAACGATATTGAGTCTCAATAGCAATCTTTCCCGCCAGCACTTCCCGCCAGCTAGCCCTCCCGCCCCTCCCTTTCACGAGGATTCCGTGTATGGCCATTTCGCGCCGTGTTGCCGCAAGCCGTTTCGCCTGCAAGGGCGCTGGGTTCACCCTGGTCGAGCTCCTCGTTGTCATCGCTATCATCGGCGTTCTCGTCGCGCTACTGCTGCCGGCAGTTCAGGCCGCCCGCGAGGCGGCGCGGCGGTCGCAGTGTGCCAACAACGTTAAGCAGATCGGGCTGGCGATGCACAATTACGAATCCGCTATCAAGCGATTCCCTCCTTCCATCATGATCAACCCGCGAGCGACGACCCCGCAGTACCGCTGGTCGCCGCTGGCCCGCATTTTGCCTTACATCGAGCAGGCCGGGCTGGCATCGAGCTTCGACTTCAACCAGAACTATCATACGGTGATGCTGGGCGACAAGCTCCTGAGCGCGTCGCGCGTGCCGCATCATATCTGCCCGTCCGAAGAGCGTGACGAGGCGCGAATCGATGGGGGCCAGCCGGCCTGGTACATCACCAACTACGGCGTGAACAACGGCGTGTGGGAGGTGTACGACCCGCAAAACATCGGCGGCGGGGCCGGCGCGTTTACGCCCGGCATCGGCTTGGAAACTTCCGAGATCATCGATGGGCTGAGCAACACCTTGATGGTAGCAGAGGTGAAGGGGTGGCAGCCCTATTATCGCGACGGCGGCAGCGCTCCCACAACTCCGCCGGCAACGCCGGACGGGCTCTGCTCGCTGGGCGGCGATTTCAAGCCCGACACCGGGCATACGGAGTGGGTCGACGGCCGCTCGCATCAATCGGGTTTCACTGCGGCCTATCCGCCAAACTCGAAGACTAACTGCACCACGGCCAATGGTCTGACTGACGTCGACTTTACGAGCTGGCGCGAGCGGCAACCGACCGACAGCGACTTCGACCCAAACAAGATCACCTACGCCGCCGTCACGTCGCGCAGCTATCACGGCGACCTGGTGAACATCGGCATGATGGACGGGTCGGTGGATTCGATCAACTCGGATATCGACGTGACCGTGTGGCGGGCGTTGGCGACGCGCAATGGCGAAGAGGCGGTGGCGAAAGAGTAGAACGGGCGTTCACCACGCCGGGAAGGCGAGGCTTTTGCCGAGCTGTGGGCTAGTGTACGCTTCCCAGCTCGGCAGGAGCCTCGCCCTCCCTTTTTCTAAGCGAAGCGCAACAGCGCGTACTTCTTTTTGCCGCTGCGAAGGACGACGACCGATTCGCTGGCGAGATCGGCCCTAGTGAGCGTGGCGTCGAGGGAGTCGATGCGGCGGTTGTTCACGTAGGCGCCGCCCTGCGTGACAGTGCGGCGCGCGTCGCCTTTGCTCGCGGCGAGCCCGGCTTCGAACAGGGCGTCGACGATCGGCAGGCCTGGGTCGCTCAGCCGCGAAGCGGGGAGTTCTTTGCTTGGCACGTCGGCGAAGATCTGGCCGAGTTCGGCGTCGGTCAGCTTGGTGATTTCGGCGCCGAAGAAGATGTCGGTCGCCTGCATTGCAACGGCGAGACCGGAGTCGTCGTGCACCAGTCGCGTAAGCTCCTCGGCGAGGCGGCGCTGACTTTCACGCTTCGCCGGGTCGACGGCGCGTGACTGGTCGAGCTGCTCGATCTCTTCCCGCGACAGGTCCGTCAACAACCGCAGGCAGTTGCCCGCGTCGGCGTCATCGACGTTGAACCAGTACTGGTAAAACTGGTAGGGGCTCGTGCGATCGGGGGCGAGCCAGATGGCGCCCGACTCGGTTTTGCCCATCTTCGTGCCGTCGCTCTTGGTTAATAGCGGCCAGGTGAAGCCGTAAAGCTGCACTCCCTTCATCCGTCGGGCCAGGTCGATGCCCGCCGTGATATTGCCCCACTGGTCGCTGCCGCCGGCTTGCAGCTCGCAGCCATAGGCCTCGTGCAGGTGGACGAAATCGTACGCCTGCAAGAGCATGTAGCTGAACTCCGTGTAGCTCATGCCCGCCTGCGGGTCGGCGGCGTCGCCTCGGCCGAGGCGGCTCTTCACGGAATCCTTGGCGAGCATGACGTTCACCGGGAAGTTCTTGCCGACGTCTCGGAGAAACTCCAGGTAGGTCCACTCGCCGGTCCAATCGTAGTTGTTGACCAGGAGGGCGCTCTGGCCAGCAGCGTCGAAGTCGATGAACCGCTTCATTTGCTCGGCCATGCCGGCGACGTTCTGCTGGAGTTGTTCCTTACTGAGCAGATTGCGCTCGGCGCTTTTGCCGCTGGGGTCGCCGATCATGCCGGTGGCGCCGCCGACGACGGCGATAGGCCGATGGCCGGCCTGCTGAAAGCGGCGCAGCACCATGACGCCCAGCAGGTGGCCGACGTGCAAGCTATCGGCCGTGGGGTCGAAGCCGGCGTAGACGGTCCGCGGCTTTTCAGCGAGCCAGGCGCCAAGCGCGGGGTCGGTCGTTTGATGGACGAGGCCGCGCCATTGGAGTTCTTCAAAGAAGGTCATTTATGATTTCTGATTGATGATTTCTGATGTGCCAAGGCAATGGCCAAGGAACTCAAATCATAGTTCATAAATCCGAAATCATGAATCGCCGTTACCGCCACATATCGTCGTTGGCGAACGGGTGGGAAAAACCCTCCAGCTTCGGCTTGGGGAGGACCTTGAGGATCTGTTCCGCGAGGCGCAAGTCGTCCTTAGTGGTGATCTTAATGTTCATCGGCGAGCCTTCGACGAGCGCTACGGACTGGCCGAGGCGCTCCACGAGTTGGGCATCGTCGGTCGAGGCGGAACCGCCGCGGGCGGCGTAGGCGTTGTTCAATAAGTCGCGGCGGAAGACTTGCGGGGTCTGGGCTTCCCACAGGCCGCTGCGGTCGATGGTCTCGGCGATCACCGGTGCGCCCTTGCCGCCTTTTTCGGCGCGCTTGAGCGTCGCGGAAATCGGCACGGCAAGGATGGCCGCCCCGCCCTGTTCCGCCGCGGCGAAGACCTGGTC
>DASVCM010000308.1:0-4338 GCA_036381635.1 Lacipirellula sp. | reverse complement strand
CCGTCGAATACGCGCTGGCCATAATGCGCACTGATCCCAACTGGCGGACCACGTATGCCCACGGCGTAGAGTATCCCACGTCAAGCTGGATCTCCTACGGCCAACGGTCGCGCTTCAAATTGGCGTTGCTCGATGTCAGCGACAACAACCTCACCAACGAGCCGAACGACGCCGTCACGATACGCGGCGTCGGGTCGGCCGGCAACGCCGTTTGCATAACGACCGTGAGCGTGGAGCCAGGAACGCGGGCGCTGAACTGCCTTGACTGCTCGTTGCACTCAAATAATAGATTGTATGCTGACAATCAAAGTACGCTGACAACCAATCAGATGGTCAGCAGCAACGCACGCATCGATATAAATCCAGGCTTATTGGGTCTTGGACTGCTGGGATCCTCGAAGATTGATGGCGATGCATGGTCTACTGGCCCGATCGACAGTGGCGGGGTTACCGGCGCGTCCTATCCCAACCAATCCTCGCGACGCGAGATGCCCGATTCGGCGACCGCCTTTGAATACTATCTGGCTGTCGGCACACGAATCAAGCGAAGCTCCCTGGTCAGCGGCAACTTCCAAGGCGTGCTTAGCGCCACGAGCAACCCATATGGGCCCGTAAATCCGCAAGGAATCTATGTGATCGATTGCAGCGGACTGTCAGTCCGTATTGACAGTTCCCAAATCCGCGGAACGCTCGTGATCATCAACTCCAGCGACGTGCGGACCATCGGGACGCTCGACTGGGCCCCCGCCGCGGCGAATTATCCAGTGCTCATGGTGGGCGGACCGCTGCGGATGGATCACAGCGGAACCATCAGCGGACTGGTCTATGTGACCGGAAACCTGTCGGTCACGCGGTCGAGCACGATCAACGGCATCGTCGTCGTGGCCGGCACGGCAACAACGACGACCAATCTCAACGTTAATTACAACTCGACGCCCCGCGACATCCCGCCCCCTGGCTTTGGAGCGGGACCTGCCATGCGAGTGGTCCCCGGGACCTGGCGACGAACGACCGCAAATTGACGACCGGCGGCGAGAGCATATAGGCCGGCCATCCTGGCCGGGCGCCTCGAAGTGCGCGGCGCCATCTCCTTGTTGTGCGCCGAGCCAAGATGGCTCGGCTATAGAGGAAACGATAGTTGCTGCGCGGGCTGCCGGTTTGGTAGCATGCAGGGCGCATCCTGCCCCGGCCCTATCCCTGCGGGCCGGTTGAAATCCCGCCTTAGGTTTGGAGATTCTCCGCCATGCGCCGCTACCCGTTTTGGGCTGTCGTTGCGTCGATTGGTTGCCTGTTATTCATCGGTACGGGCGCGCCCGCGCAAGCGGCGTGGCCGCAGTGGCGGGGCGTCAACCGCGACGGCAAGTCGGCGGAAACTGGGTTGTTGAAATCCTGGCCAAAGGACGGCCCGCCGCGCGTCTGGTTGTTCGAGGATTGCGGCCTCGGCTATTCCGGACCCGCGGTCGTCGGCGACCGTCTCTACACCATGGGCGCGCGAAACGGCGAAGAGCAGCTTATCGCCATCGATGTGAACACCGGCAAGGAAATCTGGCAGGCGCCGGTCGGCGAGATGCTCGAAAACAACTGGGGCAACGGACCGCGCAGCACGCCAACGGTCGACGGCGAGTTCATCTACGTGCTCGGCGCCCAGGGGAACCTCGTCTGCGCCCGCACCGATAACGGCACGGTTGTGTGGACGCGCGCCATGCAAGACTTCGGCGGCGAGACGCCCACATGGGGCTACTCCGAGTCGCCGCTCGTCTACCAGGACAAGGTGCTGTGCACTCCCGGCGGCGACGACGGCGCCATCGTCGCCATCGACAAGAAGTCGGGCGATGAAGTGTGGCAAATGGAGGGCGTCACTCCCACGGCCCATTACTCCTCGATGGTTCTCGCCGATCGCAATGGCCAACCGGAATGCGTGCAGTTGCTCGTTGACCAGGCGCTTGGCTTCAATCCGGATGACGGCAAAGTACGGTGGAGCCAGCCGTGGCCGGGCAAGGTCGCCGTCATTCCGACCCCCATCGTGCGCGACAACCTCGTGTACGTCACCACCGGCTACGGCGTGGGCAGCATGCTGCTGGAAATCGCTGACTCAACCGCCACCGAGGTCTACCGCAACAACATTATGAAAAACAAGCACGGCGGCGTGGTGCTGCTGGGCGACCACTTGTATGGCCATTCGGAAGGCGTCGGCTGGATCTGCCAGGAACTAATGTCCGGCAAGCGCGTGTGGCGCGAACGCGAAGCCCTCGAAATGGGCTCAGTCTGCTACGCCGACGGACGGCTGTACTGCCTCGGCGAAGACACCGGCGACGTCGTGCTCGTCGAGCCCTCGCCGGAAGGCTGGAAAGAGCACAGCCGATTTACGCTCGAGCCGCAGACCGATCAGCGCAAGCCCGCCGGTAAGATTTGGACCCACCCGGTCATCTGCGACGGCAAGCTCTACCTGCGCGATCAGAATCTGCTGTTCTGCTTCGATATCCGCGACGGCGCCGGCCAGCAACCAGCAGGCAACTAGCAAAAATAGTAGGATGGGTTGAACGCGCAGCGGCAACCCATCATCCCCAGCAATGGGTTCCCGCTGCGCGGCGAACCCATCCTACTTGATCTCAGAATGACAACACTTGCTATGGCGTCGCAGGCTCCTGCTTAGCCTCAGCTTGCTTCTTCGCATCCTTCAACTTCGGCGTAAGCACCAACCGCACCGGCGTCCCGAGCGTGGGAATCCTTTCGGTGTTCGCCTCGAAAGTAAGCGCCTCGTTCGATTGGCTGCTCTCAATCGGCACGTCGAGCATCGCCGTGGTGAAGTTCGATACGCAGATGAAGTCGCCCGACTCGGCCATGTAGTACTCTTTGCCGGTCTCGGGCTCCTTCCAAAAGCCGCTGCCGGCGAAGACGAACGGATGCTCCATCGGCTTCTCGGTCTTGGCATCGCGGATCCACTCTTGCGCCTTGGCGCTCTTCCACTTGCCATTTTCGCCCAGCCAACGGACCTCGACGTCGATCTCCGTTCCGGTGGGCGGCTTGTACTTGGGCTGCCACTGCACCGGCGTCCCCGACTTAGCTCCGATGGCCAATAGCGCCGCATGCACAGTTTGGGCCTTCGTTTTCACCGCGACGATCGACTCGTGCTCCTTCGTGCCCACAATGCACGCGAACATCTCCAAGTAGCCCTCGCGGAGCGAAACGTACCCGTCGACCAGCACCTGCTTGTTCTTCGCATCCACCCAAACCTCGTCCGGCTCGGGCATCGGTTTCGCCCCTTCGGGCGCCGGCAGCTTCGGGGCCGGAATGACCCGCTCGTCCTCCGGCGGCGTGGTCACCGCGTCCAATGCCTCGGCAGGGAAGACCGCTTGTGCATAGCCGCACGTCGCCGCCAGGGCGGCGACCAGCGAAACCAGGGCCGTCGGGGAATAGATCCGCATGGCAAAGTCCTTCCGTTTACGGAGCCTGATCGGTTTGCACATTTTGTACCACGGGCCACGCCCGCCTGCCAATCAAGCGCAGTTATCCCCGACGCAACGATATTCCGCACGAACGACAAGTCGCCCCGTGAACACCAGCCGCCAAGTGCTTACAATGCTGACCGGCTCGTGACTGGCCTGTCGCACTTTTCGACAACGCATGGAGCGCCTGTTTGGCAGATATGTCTACCACCTTTGATCCGACCAAGGAAGCCGCGTTGCAGATTCTGGCCAAGCCGGCCTCGACCAATGGCAAGCCCGAGACGAGCTTGTCGCAATTGGCGAGCCGGAACGCCTTTTGGTGCAAGCCCGCCCCCAAGCCGCTGCGCAAAGAGCGGCTCGCCGCCGATGAAGCGCTCACGCTGTTTTGGAACGAGCGGACGCCGCGCGCGTCGCTCGCCGAATTGTGCGCGGCCGAAGGCACGCCGCTGGAGTGGGGCAAGCTCTCCCGCTCCCTGAGCGCGGCAACTCAGGCGCTCGTCGATCTGTTGACGAAAGCGCATGTCGAAGATTCAGCCGATGAGAAGTCACGAAAGAAAGCGAAGCGCGAAGCGCAAGCGGCGCTCACCACCTGGCTCGAGGCGGCCGCGGCGGCGACGCCGAGCTACGACCTCGGCATGGGTTGTCTCGCGACGGCTAGCCTGCTCCATGAGTTCGGCGAGCTGCTGAGTCCTTCGCTCACATGGAGATCGCTCGAACTGCTCTGGAACACGGCCCGGCACGCCACGGCCTGGAATCTTGGCGCCGACGCGGCGCCCGAAGACGTCGTCGCCTCGCAGTTGCTCGGCGTCGAGCTGCCACTGACGCTGGCTTACCTGTTCGCCGAGATGGCGCCGATGGCCCGGCTCGCGCATGCGGCAAGCGACTTTCTAGA
>DASVCM010000307.1:0-2876 GCA_036381635.1 Lacipirellula sp. | reverse complement strand
TCGCGCAGGAGCTGCTCGCTGGGCATGACGCCGGCTTCGGTTTCCTTGCTTGCCTTGACAATTACCATGAATCGCATCGTCGTAGCTCCTCGAAGAATAAGTTGATTGGTCGTTTTCTTTGATGCGGCGAGATCCAGCTTGCTCGCATGACACTAGATAGTCGCGTCGACGCCGGCCGTTTCGACAACTTCCAAACTTTTTCTAGGCCAATTCTGCCAGCCGCCGCTCGAGGAACCGCCGTTCCGGTTCCTGCCGGGCCAGGGCGAGGGCCCGCTCATACGACCGCCGGGCCTCGTCCTGCTTTCCCCGCCGCCGGCACATGTCGGCTCGAGCCGAATGAGCCAGGTGGTACGAATCCAGCTCGCCGCGCGCGAGGATGGCGTCAATTAATTCCAGGCCGGCTTGCGGGCCGTCGCGCATCGCCACGGCAACGGCAAAGTTGAGTTCCACCACAGGCGACGGCTGCGCCTGGGCCAGCAGCCCGTAGAGCGCCACGATCTGGCCCCAGTCGGTGTCGGCCGGCGTCGCCGCGTCGGCGTGGACGGCGGCAATGGCCGCTTGCAGCGTGTACGGCCCGAAACGCTGCGTAGCGAGCGCCCGTTCGACCAGCGACTTGCCCTCGGCGATCATCGCTCGATCCCAGAGCGATCGATCCTGGTCGTCGAGCAGGATTAGCTCTCCGGTGGGCGACGTGCGAGCCGTGCGGCGCGATTCATGCAGCAGCATCAGGGCCAAGAGGCCGATCGCTTCCGGCTCGGGCAGCAGCTCGACCAGCAGCCGGCCTAACCGGAGGGCTTCGCCCGATACGTCGGGCCGCGTGAGCGAAGCTCCGGCCGACGCGGCGTAGCCCTCATTGAAAACAAGGTAGATGACGTGCAGCACCGTGTCCAAGCGGTCGGGCAGGTCGGCCAGCGACGGCACTTGATAGGGAATCTTCGCATCGCGGATCTTGGCCTTCGCACGAACGATGCGCTGGGCCAGCGTTGGCGCGGGCACGAGAAAGGCGCTCGCGATTTCTTCGGTCGTCAGGCCGCACACCTCGCGCAATGTGAGCGCCGTCTGCGCTTCCGCCGGCAACGCAGGGTGGCAGCAGGTAAAGATCAGCCGCAGGCGATCGTCTTCGACCGTTTCGTCGTCGAGGTTTTCGTCGTCCTTGACGCCCACGTCAAGCTGCGCCGCCATCTGCTCGAGCGACTTATCGAACCGCGCCCGGCGGCGCATGGCGTCGATCGCCTTGAAGCGGCCGGCAGAGACCAGCCACGCTCGCGGATTCGCCGGCACGCCTTCCTGCGGCCACTGCTTCACCGCCGAAGCGAAGGCGTCGTGCAGGGCCTCCTCGGCCAGGTCGAAGTCGCCCAGCACCCGGATGAGCGTCGCCAGCACGCGGCGCGACTCCGTCCGATAGACGGCCTCCACCATCTCGCGTGCGTGTTCAGCCGACGGCGTGATCATGGCGACTACGCTCCACAGCCGTGCGGAGCAATCGGGAATGCTTCAAGCGTGAAGCTATGGTCTGTTCCTGGGCGAGGCGGCACGAGTCCGCAAGTGATAATGATGACCGCCCTGATGGCCGATGACCAGTGCATGAAACCTGCAAAAATGCACGCCTTGTACTGCAAGGCATGCGCGAGGAAATGAGTGCAGTTTGTGGTTGCAGAAGAACAAAAAACTCACAATATCTAGCAGGCCCCACTCTTATCGAAATGCGATGCCTACATGAGAGCGAAAGCACGCAATGTGCGGATATCGAGGATTAAGCCGCTTGCGGGCGACGTGGAGCAATTCATCGCTGCGCAAAAGCAGCTCGACTTCACCTATGCAGCCGTAGGTTCGACGAACGAAATGTTAGCGACTTCGCCGAACGTAGACTTCGTGCAGGTGCGCCTTGGCGATGGCGCGGCAGCGTTCGAGGCGGCTCGGGCGGCCCTGGAACGATGGGACCATTTCCGCTTGGGATGGGTCGAGCCTTGCGAGCCGCTCGCCCCGATTCAGGCCGGCGAAATCGCGGCAATCGCCATTCGCGCCATGGGCGCGTGGTGGCTCAACGCGGCGAGAATCGTCTACGTCGTCGACGAAGGGGGACCCGTTTCACGATTCGGCTACGCCTACGGTACGTTGCCAGGACACGCCGAGTCGGGCGAGGAACGCTTTCTTGTCGAGTGGGACCACGCTACTGACGAAGTCACATATTCGGTCTTGGCCTTCTCCCGTCCGCGGCACTGGCTGGCACGATTCGGGCGGCCGCTGGTGCGGCGCTTTCAGCATCGGTTTCGGCGCGATTCGGCTTCAACCATGAAGCGTGCCGTACGGGACGCCCTCGCCCGCATGGGCTAGGAAAGCGCGGCTCGCAGCGCGAGCTTATTACTTTACTTACACCGGGAATGGGTTCCGCTCCTTAAAGTTCCGCTGATGCCAGTAGGGGTAGGCCTGCGTGACGGCGCTGGTCGCGTCGAGTCGAGTCACCTGGTCCAGCGTCAGATTCCAGCCCACGGCGCCGAGGTTCTGCCGAAGCTGCTCTTCATTGCGGGCGCCGATGATGACGGTCGAAACGCTCGGCCTCTGCAATAGCCAGTTCAGGGCAACCTGCGGGACTGTCTTACCAGTCTCCGCGGCCACGGCATCCAGTGCATCAACTACGTTGTAGAGGCGTTCTTCGCTGACCGGCGGACCTACATCGTAGTTCGCCCGGTTCTGGAGTCGGCTGCTTTCCGGCAGCGGCTGACCGCGGCGAATTTTTCCGGTAAGCCGACCCCAGCCGAGCGGGCTCCACACGACTGTGCCGACCCGCTGATCGAGCGCCAGCGGCATCAGCTCCCACTCATAATCGCGACCGACGAGCGAGTAGTAGGCCTGGTGGGCGACATACCGCGACAGAC
>DASVCM010000306.1:0-5578 GCA_036381635.1 Lacipirellula sp. | reverse complement strand
AACTTCCGCTCATTCTGCTCTCGCGTGGCCATGTATTGCCGCTCAAAGGCGATTCCATCTATTTTCGCAGATGCTAGTCACTGCGCTTGGTAAACGGCGCACTCTTCGCAATCGCCCGCACCATGCTCGAAAACGTATCGCCGTTGGCCTCGGCGGCGGAGACGATTTCTTTGACGGCACATTCGTCCGAGGGCTCCAGCCCGCGGCCTAAGGCATAGGTTAGCAGCCGCTCGGCGATGGCCCGGCGGATTCTCGGGAAATCCGCCAAAAGAACGTCGCGAAGGCCATCCACGCCCGACAGCTTGCGGCCGTCGGGCAGTTCGCCGCTGGCGTCGATCTTTTCCTCGCCGTCGAACTGGCGCCAACGACCGACCGCGTCGAAGTTCTCCATCGCGAACCCCAGCGGATCCATCCCCACGTGGCACGCGGAGCAGGAGGGGTTGTCGCGGTGAATGGCTAGCCGCTCGCGGAACGAGAGGTGCGTCGTATCGCCGGCGCCTTCGGGCAGGCTGCCGGCCGTGGGCGGCGGCGGCGGCGGCGGGTCGTTCAGCAGGTGATCGAGGACCCATTTGCCGCGCAGCACCGGCGACGTGCGGTCCTCGAACGCCGTCACCGCCAGCACGCTGCCGTGGGCGAGGATGCCGGCCTGGCGCTCCTTCGGCAAATCAATGCGGATAAATTCATCTTCATTGGACGAGTCGCCGGCGTCTTCGACTTCGTCGTCGGCAGCCACGGCTTCAAAGTCATCAATGCCGTAATGCTCGGCGAGCGTCGCGTTGACGAAGCTGTAGTCCGCCGAAAGCAGCGTGGTTAGCGGCAGGTCGTTGCGAACGACGTCTTCAAACAGCCGATACGTCTCCTCGCGGAAGGCGTCGCGCAGCTCGGGGCCGAACGCCGGGAACAGCTCGGCATTCTTCTCCAGCGTCTCGAGCTTCCGCGTTTCCAGCCACTGCTCGCTGAAGTTGCGGATGAGCTCGTCGGACCGCGGGCTGGCGAGCATTCGGTCGATCTGCACGTCGAACTGCTCGCGCAATGTGCCGTCGGCGGCGAGCTTCAGCAGCTCCTCATCCGGCATCGAGCTCCACAGGAAATAGCTCAGCCGCGTTGCCAGTTCGTAGTCGTTCAACTGGCGAACGCCATCGCCGTCGTCATTCGCTTCGCCGCGGAACAGAAACTGCGGCGAGACGAGCGTCGCCTGCAGCACGAGCTGCATTGCGCGCTGATAGGAATCGCCGCGCTGGCGGGCCGCCGCGGCCAGCTCGGCGAGCCGATCGATCTCCGCCGCCGTCGGCGGCCGGCGATAGGCGCGAATCAGCAGCCGGCCGATCTGCTCGCGCAGCGGCTCCTTCCAGGCGTCCCCTTCGGCCCAGTCCTTCGCCTGGGGCGACCAGGATAGGAGCTGACGGTGGCTTTCCGGCAGGCGCCTCTTGTCGAACGCCTTCGTCGGACCGACGACGCTGATGGTTTGGATGTACAGATTGCGATCGCGCCGATCGGGATCCTTCGCCCACGGCTCCCAGGTGTCGTTGATCAATTCGGCGCCGACTAGCTGCAGCCCCTTCTCGCCGTGGAACCGGGCGACGTACACCTGCGGGTCGAGATGGTCCGCCTCGACGTTGAACGTGCGCACCTCCTCGCGACCGATGAACACGCGCATCTTCGTCGGCTCGTCGCCCGCCTGCGTGGCGAACGCCTTCACGCGAACGATGTAGTCGCCCGCTTTCTCAAGATGGGCCTCGGCCCAGACGCGGCCGTTGGTGAACAGCGCCCGGGCGCCTTTGCCCGCCGCATCGCCGCCGTGGAGCTCGCCCCAGGTGAACTCGTCCGCTGGATCGAGGATCGACTCCGGCGTAACAATCGCCTTCGCCGCGATCTCCTCAGCCGCCGCCAGGTACTTTTCTAACAGCACCGTCGGCAGCGAAAGGACGTCGCCGTTGTTGTCGAAGCCAAAGGCCAGCTCGTCGCGCGGAAAGACGGCCGAGGCGTCGTACTCGACGCCCACCAGATCGCGAATGGTGTTCTGGTACTCGGTGCGGTTGAGCCGCCGCATCGTCACCCGGCCCGGGTCCTGCGGCAGCGAGCAATCGGGATCCGCCAGCTCCGCGGCGAGCCACTTGAGCACCGCCTCCTTCTCGTCCGGTTCCGGCTGGCCGAACTCTTCCGGCGGCATCTCGCCAGCCGTCACCCGCTCGACGACGCGTTGCCACGGCAGCCGATGGTGCGGCACGCTCGGCGCCGCCAGAAGCTTCTCGAAATTGAGGCCCGCTTCCGCCTCGGCGCCGCTGTGGCAGTCGATACAGTACGTGCCGATGAACGGCGCCAGCGCCGTCTCCATTGCCGGCCGCGGCTCAAGCGGCTGGTCTTCCTTCTCGCCAGCGTAAGCATCGCGGCCGAATGTCGCCGCGCACAAGATCATCGCTGCGACCGCAAAGCTGCGGTGAAGCACGGCGTTTGGAGAGAGGTTCTTCAACGCGACGTGGCGCCAGGAGGCGGGGGGCGTGGGGCGGGTCTTCCAGTATAACCGATTCGCCCGGGGGGCCGCCAACGCCGATGCGGCCTTTCGGGCCCCGTACTTCGATTGCGAGAGCTGCTTGCGACGCTTAGAGTTAAGGTGGCAAACCGGTATAACCGCACCTGCGTTAAGCGGCGCTTAACTTGAGGATCGTCACCAAGGCAGCCCCGGGCTTTGCCCGGGGGTCGCTCGCCACCGGGACGGAGTGCGTCCCTGATGGAGACTGACCCCCGGCCAAAGGCCGGGGCTGCAGCCGACACAAAACTTAACCATCCGATTCGCATTCATTCATGACCCTCCGCGACGCGTACGGCCCCGGCCGCTTTGGACTCTCTTTCGAGCTCTTCCCGCCCAAGACGGCCGAGGGAATGACGAGCCTGTTTCGCTGCGTCGATGAGCTGGTCGCGTTCCAGCCGAGCTTCATCACGTGCACGTTCGGCGCCGGCGGCTCGACGCAGGACTGCACGCTCGAGGTGATCAGCGGCGTTCGCAAGAAGTACGAGCTTCCGGTGGCGACGCACCTGACGTGCGTCGGCCTCAGGCCGCCGGAGATTCGCGACTACCTGTCACGAGCTCTATCGCAGGGAGTCGAAAATGTGGTGGCCCTCCGCGGCGATCCGCCGCGGGGCGAGACGGAGTTCAAGCCGGTGGCCGGCGGCTTTTCATATGCGAACGAGCTCGTCGGGTTCATTCGCAACGAGTTCCCGCAGATGGGGATCGCCGTCGGCGGGTATCCAGAGACGCACCAGGAGGCGCCCAGCCCGCAGGCCGACCTGGAGAACCTCAAGCGTAAAGTGGACGCCGGCGCCGACGTCGTCATCACGCAGCTCTTCTACAACAACGACGACTTCTTCCGCTTCCGCGATCGCTGCCGTGAGATCGGCATCAACGCGCCGATCGTCCCCGGGCTGCTGCCGGTGACCAACGGCGCCCAGATCCAACGGATCGCCTCGCTCTGCGGCGCGAAGCTGCCGGCGGAGTTCATCGCCGCCCTCGAGAAGCACGCCGACGATCCGGCCGGCCAGTTCGAGGCGGGCGTCGAGTTCGCGATCAAGCAGACCGAGTTGCTGCTGGCCGGCGACGTGCCGGGCATTCACTTCTACGTGTTGAATAAATCAGAAGCGACGCGTCGCGTTCTGACGGCGTTGTCGATAGGTCGGTGAGTAAGTGAGTAGGTGAGTAAGATGGCGTCGATGGCGGCGGTGGGCGAACGTGCTCGTTAGACTCGTACTCAGTACTAAGTACCTCTGTACAAGGTGCTCACCACTCCGAACTCGGCCAACGCCCGACCTGTCATCCCACTCACTTACTCACCTACTCCCATACTCACCCCTAACCGCCATGACTGTTGACGCAGCAGCCACTGGCGATCTCACGGGCCGCGAGCTCGGCGGCTATCAAATCTTGCGGCGACTCGGCTCGGGCGGCATGGCCGAGGTGTATCTTGCCGAGCAGCGCTCCCTCGGCCGCCGCGTGGCGCTCAAGGTGCTGCAGCGGGCGCTGGCTCGCGACGCTTCGTATGTGCAGCGGTTCCAGAACGAGGCCCGCGCCGCGGCGGCGCTGGTCCATGCAAACATTGTGCAAATCTATGAAGTGGGCCAGGCGGACGGCGTCCACTTCATCGCCCAGGAGTACGTCGCCGGGAAAAACCTGGGCGAACTGCTCACGCGGCAAGCCGCGCTCGCGCCGCGGTTGGTTCTCGACATCCTGCGGCAGGTCGCCGCCGCGCTCTGCAAGGCCGCCGAGGCGGGCATCGTCCATCGCGACCTGAAGCCCGAGAACATCCTGCTCAGCCACTCCGGCGAGGTGAAGGTCGCCGACTTCGGCCTGGCGCGCATGGAGAGCGTCGACGCCAAGACGCTCACGCAGGTTGGCGTGGCGATGGGGACGCCGCTCTACATGAGCCCCGAGCAGATCGAAGGCCGGCCTGTCGATGTGCGGAGCGACGTCTATTCGCTGGGCGTTACTTGTTACCATCTGCTCGCCGGCATGCCGCCGCATCAAGGGGAAACGGCGCTCGCGGTGGCCCTCCATCATCTCAACACGCCGCCGCAGCCCTTGGAGAACGTGCGCAGCGACTTGCCGGAAGGGCTGGCCCGCGTGGTGCATCGGATGATGGCCAAGCGGCCCGAGCAGCGCTACCAGTCGCCGCAGGAGTTGATCGCCGATCTGCGCGCTCTGGCCGCGCAGGCCGCCGCGGAAGGTTGGGGCGAAGGGCCCGAAGGCTGGTCGCTCGCTGAATGGATGGCCGCGACCGACACCCGCAGCCTCGCGGTCGCCCAGCTCAGCCAACTCATGCAGCAGGGCTCGAATCTCGAGAGCAGCCGCTCGCGGCTTAGCCGAAAGTTCGCGATCATCGCCGCCGCCCTCGCTCTGGGCGCCTTAGCCGGCGTCGTTTTCCGGCCCCGTCCGTTCCTGGCCGGCGCCCCCGCCGCGCCGGTCGAGCGCCGTGACAATGTGTGGGCGCAGCTCTACCACGCCAACACAGCGCCCAGCGAAGCGGCGTGGCGCGCTGTCCGCGAAAACTTTCCGGATGAGGACCCTTATGTCTACGCGCTAGCCGACGCGGGGCTGGCACGCCACTATCTATTCCTCGAACAAGATTTCCGCAAAGCGCTCTCCGCCCTGCGCGAGTTGGCCGAGTCAAGCGAAGCCGCCGACCCCGCTTCGCCGCTGCGCGCGTTCGCGTACGCGGGGCTGACGATCGCCAACCAGCGCCTTGGGCGCGACGACCAAGCGCGCGAAGCGGCCAGCCATCTCACGCCCCAGATGCGCGACAGCCTCCGCGGCGCTGAACCGCGGCTATTCGAACTCTTGCAACCGGCGCTCCGCTCGTTGGGCGAATAGATGATCGCGACGTCGCCGTCTTACTTGTCCACGTGATTACGCGTCGACCCGCGGCCCCGAAAGGGGCTTAGGCATGTAGCGGCGGGCGATAGCCCGCCGTTGCCAAGACGAATGGGCCTCGAAAGGCCCGAAGGGCCGCAGGCGCGCCGATCGACAACGGCCGCCTACGAACCTCACGGGCCTCGCATCATTTCTTGCTCACTCGACGGCGGGCTATCG
>DASVCM010000305.1:0-3582 GCA_036381635.1 Lacipirellula sp. | reverse complement strand
GGTCGTCGCCGTCGGTGTCGCGCAGCAGGTAGATGTTGCCGTCGTACGCCAGCGCGACGAGCACGCCGTCTTCGCGGTAGAGAACATTGTTGATGTTCGGCAGCTCGACCGGCAACTCGCGGACGGTGAAGCCCGGGACGTGCATCTGCACCGGCGGCGGCGATTGGACGGCAACCAGCCACCGGCTGCCGGCAAGCTCCGCCGGAAGTGGCAGCCGGTCGACGCTGTCGTACTTGGCTGCCAGGTACGCGTCGACTTGCTTCCGCTGGTCGTCGCTCAGCACGCGGTCGTAGACGAGGACCTCGGCGATGTCGCCGGCGAAAAAGCAGCGGACGCCGCGATCGTCGCCCGTATAACGGCCGCCGAGGATCATGCGGTCGGCCTTCAGCGTTCCGGCGGCGCGCTCACGCTGGCCCTCGCGCTTGCCATTCACATAGAGCACGACGCCCCCCTTGCCGACGCGCGACGTTACGCAGAGCCGATGGAACTTCGAAAAGTCGCCGCGTCCGGTGCGCAGGTTCTTGCCGCCGCTGCTGCCGGCGCCCTCAACGTTCACCGCGCTGAACCGCGGCGTCGAGCTCGGGCCAAGGTCGATGTTCAGCCCCGTGCGGTAATCGGCCTCGCCAAGCGTGTGCAGGGCGAGCATGCCCTGGAAGCCGCCGTCGTTGTGAAAGGGAGCGGCAACGACGAATACGGAGATCTCGTCGAATTCGAGCCCGGGGCCCTCCTCGCCGGAACGGAGGTCGGCTTCCAGATGCTGGTCGATTCCCCGGAAGCGGAAGTACGCCACGTCATCCTGTGTGTGGAACGTGGGCGATTTGCTGACAGCAACGTGGGTAAAGCCGTATTTCCTGGCGGCGTCGTAGGCAACGCCTGTCGGAGCGTCGATTTCGAGCGGTTCCGCGCCGATGGCCGCTCGCGCGGCTTGCTGGACCGATGCATCGAGCCAGATTTCGAGGCCCTCACGGACCTTCAAGGCGGCGTCGGCCCAAGGTTCGACGGCGCGCACCGTTCCGACCGGCGTCCACGAAAGAAGCCAGGCCAGCCCAACTGAGATAAGTAGCCGTCGCATCAGAAACCTTGCGAGAGCGGACGAAAGCGATCGGGCCGCTCAGGATGCGGCCCGAGATTCTTGATCATAGTCGTTGCCCGCTGCCGGTGCATCTGCCGCGGCTGGCATTCGATCGGCCGGGCCCTGGTTTTGCCGCGGCTTTTCGCTCTAGGTCGGCGAGCAGGAATTCTGCACAATACGCCGCCTTGCCCGAAGGATTTTGCCAGCCGTGAACCGCCTCAGGACCATCATCGATTACGCCGCGTACGTCGCGGTCCGCACGGTGGTGTGCATCATTCAGGCCCTGTCGCTGGAAAGTTGCCACGCGTGGTGCCGCCGGGCGGCATGGATGCTATGGCATGTCGCGCGCATCCGCCGCAAGTTGGTTGAAGAGAATCTGAGAACGGCCTTTCCTGCGTTGAGCGAGCGCGATCGCGATGCCATCGCGCTGGGCATGTGGGAACACCTCCTGCTGATGGTGTGCGAAATCGCCCACGCGCCGCGGAAGATTGGCCGGGCGAACTGGCGCCGCCATCTGCAAATGCCGGAGATGGCAATCATGGTCCGGCGGTTTCTCGACCGCCGCCCCGTGGTGATCATCTCCGGCCACCTCGGCAATTTCGAGATGGGCGGCTATCTGCTTGGGCTGCACGGGTTTCCCACGCACACAATCGCGCGGACGCTCGACAATCCCTACCTCGACCGCTGGGTGACCGAGTTTCGGGAAGCCACGGGCCAATACATGCTCCCCAAGCACGGCAGCGGCGAGCAGATCACCGAGCTCCTCCGATCGGGCGGCACGCTGGTTCTGCTGGGAGATCAGCACGCCGGAGAGGGGGCCTGCTGGGTCGATTTCTTCGGTCGCCCGGCCTCCACGCACAAGGCGGTCGCACTGTTCACCCTGGGCGGCAGCGCCCCGACCGCCACCGGCTGCGTCTACCGCACAAGTGGTCCGCTGAACTTTCAAATGCGAGTGATCGACCTGGTCGACCCTGAGGCGCCTGGATTCGCGCACGGCTCAGTGCTAATGCTCGCGCAATGGTACACCCGCTGCCTGGAAGATCTCATTCGTCAGGCGCCCCAGCAATATTGGTGGCTCCACCGCCGCTGGCGCGAGGCGCCGAGGGCCCGCCGAAGGCGCCCCGATTCGCCCGCCGCCGCCGCCTGATTGCAGCCCCGGGCTCTGCCCGGGGGTCGCGTACCATCGGGACGACGCGCGTCCGTGTGGCGACTTACTCCCGGGCGGAGCCCGGGGCTGCAAGAGCGCAAGCGGTTAGCGCCTTGTTCCGTAAACCGCCCGTGGGATAATCACGGCTTGCGCGCCATTTTTCGGCCATCAGCGGCAACGCCCGTTCGACAGGACCGTTCGTGTACCGCCTCCGAGCTTTCCGCAACACCGATCCACCCCACCTCGCCGAAATCTGGCGGAGTCAGCCGCCGCAGCGTGGCGTGTTGCAGCCGGTATCGGCGCCGCTCTTGGAGTACGGCGTCTTCTCGAAGATGAACTTCGATCGCGAGGGGCTGATCGTTGCCACGAATGATGAGAAGCCCGTAGGCTTTGTCCACGCCAGCTTCGGTCCTACCGAGGACGGCAATGCACTCGATACAACCATGGGCACGACGCAGATGCTCATGGTTGACGGAGGCGATCCGGTGCCCGGGCTTTCCGACGAACTGCTCGCCGCGAGCGAAGCGTACATGCGAAGCCGCGGCACGCAGGTGATGTACGCCGGCGGAATCAACCCGCTCAACTCGTTCTATCTCGGCCTCTACGGCGGCAGCGAAATCCCCGGCGTCCTGCAGTCGGACGTCGTGCTGCAAGGCGCCGCGACGCGCGCCGGCTACCGCGAAGTCGATCGCGTGCGGATCATGCAGTGCGATCTGGCGCGCGTGCGGCCGCCGGTGTCGCGCGAGCTGCGGCTGATCAAGCGAACGACGCAGCTTATCGAGAAGATCGATCCGCCGCCGAAGAGCTGGTGGGAAGCGTGCGTCTGGGGTGCGTCGCAGCGAGACGTCTTTTCGCTCTACGACAGGTCGCAGAACCGCGTCGTGGCCAGCGCCTCGTTCTGGGATATGCAGCCGCTGTCGGCGTGCTGGGGAATGTGCGCGGCCGGCTTGTTTGATTTGCACGTCGACGCGCCGCTGCGGCGGCGGGGCTATGCGAGCTACTTGCTCGGCGAGGCGATCCGCATCCTGCGGCGCCGCGGCGTCGCGACGATTGAGGCGCAGACGATGGGCGCTAACGAGGCGGCCCGCGGGTTCTATTTGAAATTTGGGTTCACCGAGATCGATCAGGGGATCGTATATCGGAAAGAAGGGTAGGACGGCTTCTCCGGGCGCTTACGCTTCCGGCTCGGCCCATTGAACGCCGATCATCTGGCAGTTGATGCCCGAGCCGATGCCGAGCAACGCAATGCGGTCACCCGGGCTGAATCGGCCCTGTTCGGCGGCAATGGCCATCGTCAGCGGCAAGGCCGCGGCGCCGGTGTTGCCGAGCGTCTCGAACGTCCCGAAGTCAATCGAGTCGTTCA
>DASVCM010000304.1:0-3815 GCA_036381635.1 Lacipirellula sp. | reverse complement strand
CGAAGGGGGTCCGGCCGGACTCCTCGGAAGATCTCGAGGCGACTTGATCGATGTTTTCCTGAACCCCGAACCCTGAACCCTGAACCCTCCCCGCAATGGTTCTCGAACAAGAGTTACTTCCGTACTTTCAGTGGCTGATCTACGGCGGCGAGGGGAGCCTCGGCGCCTTGCCGAACTTCTTGCTGGTGTTCCTGGGGCTGGCGATGGCCGCCCTGGTCGTCGGTTATGCGATCGCCGCCGGGCGTCGCGGGCTGATGCGCGGCGGGGACGTTACCTATAAGGCCGTCACGGCCGGCGTGGGCGAAGTGGTGGAAACTTCGCCGCGGCGAATCTGGGCGCTGGCCCGGCTGGCGGTGAAGGAATCGATGCGCCGGCGGGTCGTCGTGGCGCTGGGCGTATTCTTTCTGGTGCTGCTGTTCGCCAACTGGTTCTTGCCGACCAACACGCAGGATCCGGCGCGGCTGTTTCTCAGCTTTGTTCTGACCGCGATTACTTATCTGGTGCTGATCGTGGCGCTGCTCTTGAGCGCGTTCAGCCTGCCGGGCGACTTCAAGACGAAGACCGTGTACACGGTCGTCACGAAGCCGGTGCGGGCCGGCGAGATCATCCTCGGCCGCATCATCGGGTTCTCGATCGTCGCGACGGTGCTGCTGGCGATCATGGCCGTCGGTAGTTACATCTTCGTGATCCGGTCGCTCGATCATTCGCACACGATTCAGCCGACGCAGGTCGAGCGGATCACCGACTCGGCCGGCGAGGTCATCGGCTACCGAGGCGTGACCAGCGAGAACGAGCAGGAGGGCCATCGGCACGAGTTCCAGGTGAACGCCGAGGGGCTGGGCGAGACGGCCGTGGTGAACGGCCATACGCACAATGTCGATCGCATCGGGGAGAATGACTACCGGCTGTCTGATCCGCTGGGTTTTGTGCGGGCTCGCGTGCCGCAGTATGGCAAGCTGCGGTTCATTGACCGTAATGGCGCCGCCAAGGATACGGGTATCAGCGTCGGCAGCGAGTGGACTTATCGCAGCTTCATCGACGGCGGCAGTCCGGCGACGGCGATTTGGACGTTCGACAACGTGAGCCCGGAAATCGATCCTGACGTCCTGCCGCTGGCGCTAATCGTACGGGTGTTCCGCACTCATAAGGGCGTCATCGGGCAGGCGATCACTGGGCAGATTCAGCTTCGCAATCCGGACACGGGCTTGACCAGCGAGCCGTACCCCTTTGACGCCGCCGACCAGCAGGTCGCCGAGTACGACATTCCGAATGAGCTGAATTCCGCGAGCGATACGCCGATCCAGATCTACAAAGACCTCGTAAGCGAAGATGGCAAGATCGAAGTGCTGGTCCAGTGCCTGGAGCGCGGCCAGTATTTCGGCTTCGCGCAGGCGGACTGTTACATCCGCCGGCCGGACGGGTCGCCGGTGGCCAGCTTTGCCAAAGTCGTGGCCAGCATCTGGGTGCAGGCGATCATTGTGATTGCCGTGGGCGTGACGATCAGCACGATCGTGAGCGGGCCGGTGGCGATGCTGTTCACGGCCGGGTTCATCATCCTCGGATTCTGGCGAGCGGACTTTGTGAACATCGCCAGCGGCACGTCCTACGGCGGCGGGCCGGCGGAGTCGCTGTACCGCATCGCGACGCAGATGAACGTGATGGTGCCGCTCCCCGAGGGCGTGCTGCCGACGGTGGTCACGACGTTCGACAATTGGTTCGCGGAGCCGATCATGTGGGCGGTCGCCCAGACGCTGCCGGACTTCAGCGCGTTCAGCACGGTCGAGTATGCGGCCGAGGGGTACAATGTTCCATGGAGCCGCGTGTTCCAGGACATCACGGTGTGCTTGGGATATGTCGTCGGACTTTCGATTTTGGGTTACTTCCTGTTGCGTACGCGCGAGGTGGCGCGGTAGCGCTGATTTAGCCCCGCCGCTTGCGGCGGGCTCGCGGGGCAAGCCCCGCGGCTAAATCGGTTTCAGCATGAGATACCATGAATCCTAATACACCCCTTTTTCGGAAGATCGCCTATTTGTCGGCGTTCGTGATTCTCGCCATTCCCGCCGTCTGGTTGGGAGCCCCTTCGACGCGCGATAACGAAGGGGGGCGGCTTGCGCAGATTCGCAGCGACGCGCGGCTAGGCCAGGCGGATCTGGGGGCGATCGACCCCGCGAGCGAGGCCATCCGGCTGGCCACACTCGGCCTGCGCGGCATTGCCGTGACGATGCTCTGGAGTAAAGCGAACGATTACAAGAAGACGGAAGACTGGACGAACTTCCAGGCGACGCTCGATCAACTCGCCCGCTTGCAGCCGTACTTCATTGAGGTTTGGAAGTATCAAGCGTGGAACTTGTCGTACAACGTGTCCGTCGAGGTGGACAACGTCCGCGACCGGTTCTACTACGTGAAGCAGGGCATCGACTATTTGAAGGAAGGGATCGAATTCAATCGCGACCATCCCACGCTGCTGGACGACCTGGGTTGGTTCTGCGGCAACAAAGTAGGCCGCGCCGACGAGCACACGATCTACCGGCAGCTTTTCAAGCAGGACGAGGACCTGCGCTATCCGGGCGAGCCGTCGACGACGGACAACTGGCTCGTGTCGAAGCTGTGGTACCAGGATGCGATCGAGTCGATCGACAGCGGCCAGTACCCGATGGGGACGAAGAACCCGACGACGTTCTACGACTCGCCGGCGCGGTCGCAAATCAGCTACGCGGAGGCGATCGAGACGGAAGGCGTTTTCGGCACTCGGGCCAAGACCGCGTGGGAGCGCGGCGGCGAGTTGTGGGAGGCGTACGGCACTCGACAGATGCCCTCGACGGCAGAATTTCTGATCGCCCTGGAGGACCTGGACCTGTGGCGGCAGAAGGCGGCCGAGGCGTCCGAAGAATTGAACGCCCTCAGCCCGGGGCTGGCTGAAAAGATGCGGCAGGCGGCGATCGACTCATTCAGCGATGAGCAGCGTCGCGTTTGGGAAGCGCCGCCGGCGAATCCGACGCCGGAAGAATCGCAACTCCAAATGGAGGTGAACGACCTGACGAATATCACGCCGGATAAGATTGCGAAACGGATCGCCCATGATCAACCGGAGAAGGCGGCCGAGGCGCAGCGGCTGGCGAAGGCTGTCAACGATGCGAATGAGCGCGCTCGCCTGATCGATACCAATCGCGGCGTGGCGAACTACGCTTACTGGAAGATTCGCTGCGATCTGGAGCAGACTCCCGAGGCGCTCGAAGCGCGCGAGCTGGCTCACGACGCCAAGCGGCAATTTGAACGCGAGGGCAACTTTGTCGCGGGGCGCGAGCTGTACGAGCGAAGCTTCGACGCCTGGGCGGCGGCGCTCGAACAGTTCCCCGAATTGGACCCGACCTCGACGACGCACAGCGATCTGATGGACGTCATCGACGAATACGTGACGCTGCTGAAGACGCTGGAGTTGAGTCTTGCAGATGAAGAGGTGGCCGATCAGTTCCCGCTCTGGGACGTCGTGAAGGCCAATGACAACTCGGGACAGTACGCAGACGCCATCGCGGCCTATGAGGCTCGCAAGAGCGGCAGACCGGCGCCGATGCCGGAGTCGGCCGGCGAGTCGCTGATTAATCCTGCCGATGCGATTCCTCAGTAGTAGAGGCAGTTTAAAACCGGGGGCTAGCGTGGGCGCGGCTGATTAGATTAGCCGGAACGCACTAGCGTCCGGTTGTTTTGAAGCCAGTTCTAGTCAACAAGATTGTTATGTAGCCGCGGGCTAACAGAGGCGCCGGAGACGTGCCGTGCGACGCATTCTAATTGTGAGTCGTGCGGCACTTCTCCGCCGG
>DASVCM010000303.1:0-3936 GCA_036381635.1 Lacipirellula sp. | reverse complement strand
CGCGGCAACCGCGGTGCAAGGGCAGCCTATGCCTCCAGCGGCCGCAAGCGGCCGAATGAAGAAGGCTGCGGAAGTCTGCCGCAGTGCGAGCGTGCTTAAGCAAGTCCGCCGATCGATCGCAGCCAAAAGTCCCCCGCAGGCGACGCAACTGGCGCCTAGGAGAACCGCGACGATGAGGAAAAGCATATCAAGCATGTCCGCGCCACTACCCGCTGGATTCCGAACTAACGAGTGCCAAAGCGAGACTATTAAACGAACTCAAATGCCACAACGCTCCTTCGCTTCGCGGCCACGTGCGGCCGGCACAGCGCTGGTGCGTGGTTATACGCTGAACTAGAAGTTCTCTCGCCGAGCGGTAAATCGCTACGAGGAGAGATCAGTATCGTAACAGAATCGCGTCAGCGTGCCAATGGGCGCAGTGTGGGCTGCTCTCTCCGCGACCAGCCCCTCTCGCGGAGCAAGAGGGCTACAATCGATTGGCCCGCGGCGCAATGCACGGCAATGATACATACATGAACATCGCCCAGCCCGCGTATTGTCGCCCCGCCGCCTTTCGCGCCTTTGCGGCGGCCCTGCCCCAGGCAGAAACGGCCGAGGGGCTGTTCCGCGCCGGCTGGGCGATCGCTCAGCATGACATGCCGGACGCCGACCTCGCCGGCGGTGAAGCGGTCGTGAATCGTCTGACGCACGCCGTGCAGCGGCGCGTCCGCTCGCAGTCGCCACAGGCGCTGCTAGCGCATCTGCATGACGTGCTGTTTGACGTACTGGGGTTCTGCGGCAATACCGAAGACTACTATCACCCGGCGAATAGCTACCTGCCGGAAGTGCTACGAACGCGCCGAGGCTTGCCGATTACACTCACGCTGGTATATCGCCGAGTCGCCGACGGCTTGGGCGTCGTGGTGCACGGCGTTAACGCGCCGGGGCACTTTCTCGCTGAGGTGGATGAGCGGCATACGGGCGAGGGCCGGTCGATGTACGTCGATCCGTTCTTCGGCGGCGGTCTCCTGAGCGAGGCGGAGGTGTTTGAGCGAATCTCCCAGGCCGCGGGACGGAAGGTGGAGCCGGCTGCCATGCATTTGCGTCGAGCATCGCCGCAGCAGTGGCTTTCACGCATGCTTCACAATCTGCAGGCTGTGTTTGCCGCGACAGGACGGGAGAGAGACTTGTTCGCGATGCAAGAACTTCAGGCGCTTCTCTAAGTCGATCGTGAGTTAGAATGGATTAATGGATTCCGCCCGCTTACAACTGTTCCGGCTTCCCGTCGCTATAGCGACTACGGCGGCAAGCGTTTTTGCGTCGTCGTCATTGGCTTCGGTCGTTGTGCTGTGCAATCGTACGGAGAACCCCGTATCGCTCGGAGCGGTTGTCGATGACCAGCCTCCGCAGTCCCTCACGCTAAATCCCGGGGCGAGTCGGCCGTTATACGGCAAGCACGGCGTGAAGTTGATTGCCGGGCGCGGGCGCCAAACTCGCGAGGTAGCGCTTGACCCGGATTGTGTCTATTACATCAACGACGAAGCAGACGCGGGTGCATTAAAGCTGCAAAAAATCGGCCTTGGTGAGTCGCCAGGACGAACGTGGCAGCCGCTGTCGTCCGGCGCCATCGAGCTGCGCGACGCCGGCGTCGTCACGGTGAAGATTGTCGTCGATGACGACGAGGTGCGGCCGCGGCCCGCCTGGGAACGGACGATCCGCGAGCGAATTGCCAACGCTTCGGAAGTGCTTGAAGCGCACTGCGGGATTACGCTGCGCGTCGTCGCGGTCCAAACGTGGGGCTCGGACGACCTGCAGCGGGACTTTAGCCAGTCGCTGGCGGAGTTCGAGCGCGAGGTGTTGCCGGCGCCTGCGCAAGTGGCGATCGGGTTCAGCAGCCAGTATTCCATCCAGAAGGGCCGCTTTCACATGGGGGGCACGCGCGGGACCCTTCACTCGCACATCATCCTGAAGGAGCGTTCTCGCAACGTGCTCGAAACCGAGCGGCTGGAACTGCTGGTGCACGAGCTGGGGCACATGCTCGGCGCTTCGCACAGCCCCGAATCGACCAGCGTCATGCGGCCGGTGCTCACGGGCGCCTTGCAGCGGAAAGCGGGGGCGGAGGTGCAGTTCGATCCGCCCAACACGCTGCTGATCGCACTGATGGCGCAGGAGATTCGCCTGCGACGGGTAAAGCAGGTGAGCGAAATCACGCCCGATACGCGCCGGCGGATGCGTGAGATTTACGAAGCGCTGGAGCTGACGCTGCCTGACGATCCAGCCGCCGAGAGTTATCAACGCCTGGTTTCGGCGGCGGGCGCCAAGCCGCTTATCGATGACGCCCGCCAGGTGTTGAAGCAGTTAGTGCGCGTCGCCAACGTGCAGAAGAAACTGAACGAACAGTCGGCAGCGCCTGTCGTCGGCGATAAGCTGCTGGAACTTTACGTGCGTCAAGCGGCGCTCGCCGCGAAGCAGGTGCGGCGCGAAAACGGGCCGCGGGCGCTGATCCTCGCGCTCGGCGTGGCGTTGGACGACTCTAGTGCATTGCGAAACCTGCCGATCGCCAGCGGCGTCATTCCCTACATCGAGGGGGACCACGAGCAGGCCGATCGAATGGCGGCGATCGGCGAGCCGACCATGCGCGGCCGCGAGGACCTCGCGAAGCACTTCTTTGTCTCGGCGCATTTGGTGGCTCTCACCGGGAGCCAAATGGCCCGGAGCGCGGGGTTGATCAAGGAAATGGTCGACGCCCAGGGCGGCTCCGGCTTCAGCTTCGCCGATATGGCGGCTAATCGCGCGGGGATCGTCTTCGCGGGCGCTGTGCTAACCGGGCGACTGTCGCTCGACGATATCGCCCAGCGGTTCACGGTGGAGGCGTTTCTGCCGCCGGTTGATGATCTGCAGGAGCAGCTTGGCGCCAAGGAATTCGCGAAGGCTTTTGGCGGCGTCGCCGATGCGCGGCTCACGGGCGAGCTCAACCGCATCGAAGCCCGAATTCGGGCGCTGCCGGTCTACCAGGTAGCGCCTGCCGCTAGTCGTTAGCGGGAAGTGAGAACCCTGTCACCCCGAGGTCTGCCGAGGGGTCCGGCAAGATTCCTCGGCGGACCTCGGAATGACATGATGGTTGCCGGACGAGCGCCGTCAATTGTGGCCGCCGCCGGAGGGCGATAAACTCTAGCGGAACGGCACGCCATCGGCCGCCTGCCCCGCATTCCGCCTCGCCCACCTCGCCCCCCCATGAATCTCGCCGAGTTCACGCCCGAGCACGAGTTCTTCGTCGGCATCGATTCAGACGGATGCGTGTTCGACACGATGGAGCTGAAGCACAAAGAGTGCTTCATCCCGACATTCATTCGCCACTATGGTCTGCAGGGGGTGAGTAAGTACGCCCGCGAAGCCTCGGAGTTCGTCAATCTTTACTCCAAGAGCCGCGGGGTGAACCGATTTCCGGGGCTGATGGAACAGCTTGATTGGCTGCGGCGGCGGCCCGAGGTGGCGGCGCGCGGCATCGACGTGCCAAATCCCGAAGGCCTGCGGAGCTGGATTGCACGCGAGCCGAAGTTGGGCAACCCTGCCTTGCAGCGAGCGGTAGAAGAAACCGGCGATCCGGACCTTCATGAAGCGCTCGAGTGGTCGCTCGCGGTGAACCAATCAATCGCCGAGATGGTGCACGGCGTGCCGCCGTTCCCATATGTGCGGGAGAGCCTGGAGCGGCTGGTCGACGAAGCCGACTTGCTGGTCGTGTCGGCAACGCCGTGCGACGCGCTCAACTCCGAATGGGCGGAGCATAATCTTGCGCGATTTGTTCGCGCCATTTGCGGCCAGGAGCTTGGCTCGAAGAAGGAAGTGCTCGCCGTCGCTAAGCAATACGCCACTGACCGTGCGCTCATGGTTGGCGACGCGCCCGGGGATTTCAAAGCGGCCGAGGCGAACGGCTGCCTGTTTTTCCCGATTAACCCC
>DASVCM010000302.1:0-5308 GCA_036381635.1 Lacipirellula sp. | reverse complement strand
GCTCGCCTTCAGCCTCGGCGGCGACGTCGAAGGCGAACAGCCGAGCATCGTTGACGGCTTCGTGACGGAAGTGGGAGACGTACTGTGCGAGGCGGTCCTGCACGCCTTGGCCGCCCGGCTCGGCGCCGGCGGCGAGACGCTTGATATAGCGTTGGTCGACGGGGCGATCGCCTCGCGGGGTTTGCTGGCCGCGGGCGACGAGCGGGAGTACGACGAATGCGATGACGGCCAGTCGGGTTGAGCGCATAGACATGTCGTGAGTTGATGTCGTTGTTGTTTGACGAGACGTGTGTTGGTTCAGCTTAGCCGATTCACGCTCGTGCGCGGCAGAGTCTCCAGCATGAACGAGATTGGCGTGCGCATTTTGGATTTTAGCAGCGAGCGAGTTTTGGGGTTTTTGGGCTTTTGTCTCGGCGCGACATGGGGGGGCTAGGAGCCCAAAATTCTTCACCTGGCCCTGAGCGGAACCAATCGAGCCGAGGAAACGCGAGTGTTCCCGTCGTTCCGTAGCTCGCGGATATTGGTCCATCGCCGTGCGGCGGAAGGACCAAAACCTGCGATGCAGCGGCGTCGGGGGCGAAGAATCACGGGAGCCAACACACTTTGGCGATGCAGCGTTGTGGTTCATGGTGGAAGGGAACAACGGGCAAAAACCTCCGTCGCCTTATTGGGATGATCTGGCGATGCTGTGATATCGCGTTGAGCGTCGGAGAAGCGCGCAGCGACTTCCTCAGTGATAGTGGAACAGGTGGCCACTTTCTACAGAAAGTTTGGGGAAAATGAGCGACGCGCGGTCGGGCGACGGCTTGGCCTTCGAGAGGCGTTATGGAACACAAGCCGGACCCCTCGGCGGATCCTTTGGGAAGCCCCTAGGACAGGCTCTCGGGGTGACAGGGTTCGCGGAGGCGTTGCCTTCTGGCGATCTGCTTCTGCCTGTCTGTCTGTCTGTGTCCGTCTGCGGACAACTTTGTCCTCTGAATCCCTCCCCCGGCCCCTCCCTTCGAGGGAGGGGGATTTACGGCGCGGCGCTGGTTTGGGCGGCTTCATCGGCCGTGATGTAACCGTCGCGGCTGAGATCGACGCCGGAAAAGTGGTCGGCCGTGCCGAGGAATTCGCGGCGGCTGATTTCGCCGTCGGCGTTCAGGTCGGCGTCGGTAAACCATGGCGGAGGCGCTAAGCCGCTCGTGGACGGCGCCGGCGAGGAGGCGGGCACGTAGAACGACTGCTCCCCGGCCGCCTCGCCGCGGATGAACGCGACGATCATCGAGTACGGCAGCTCCTCGTCGGCCAGCGCGCGGTCCTGGTTGGCGTCCCGGGACAACAGCCGATCGCGGACGGATTTGATTTCGCGCTCGCTGAGCCGGGCGTCCGCGTTGGCGTCGATCTCGGCGAACACCGCGTCGGTTCGGTCGTGGGCCAGGAGGCGGATCATGTTGGCGTCGGCGCCGCTGGCCATGTACCCGGGCTGCGACGGGAGGCTCGCGCCGGCGAGGTCGTGGGCGGAGATGGTGATCGGCGTGCCGCCGAGCGAAATGGTCTTGCGCACGGGGGAGGACTCGGAGAGGATCGTTATGTCGTCGGCGTCAGCGGTGATTTGAATGGTGGGCGTACCATTTAGCCGCGACCAAACCTGGTCGCCGGGGCCCCGGCGGGCAGGTTTGCCCGCGGCTGGATCGGTCTTCTCTGCCGGCTTCTCGCTGCCGAACGAAACGGTGAGCTGCAGGTGAGCGTTGATCGTGCGGAGCTTCGCGAGTTCCTCGCGATCGAGCCAGTTGTCGCTGTTGGCGTCGAGTTGTTCGCCAAGACGCGGGAGCGCGGGAAAACTGGCTGGCGTAAGATCCTGCCGCGGGGCGTAGAGATCGTTCAGCAGATACTCCAGCCGTGCCGGGTCGTCGCCTTCTTCCAGGTGAAGCGCGGCGAAGTGCTCGGTATTCGTCCGGCCGTACGCCGTGTCGCCGTCGGCGGCCATGAGCTGGTCGCGCAGCGGCAGCAACTCCTGCGCACTGAGCATGAGGTCGTCGTTGGCGTCGAGCGCGAGCAGCGATTGCGAAGCGTCGCGCGTTTCGATGGCCGAAAGCTTGCCGTCGCGGTCCTTATCCAACAGCGGCCACAGGCGCGAGGTTGCGCGCGGATCAGGCCGAGCGGAGCGCGTGCTGCGGACCGAGAATGCTTTGGCGCTGCGGCCCGAGTTGCGGCCGATCCACGCGGCGGCTTCGTCGCGGTCGACCAGATCGTTGTCGTTCAGGTCGTACAGGTCCGCCCAGTCACGTTTCTGGCGCGCGGTAGCGTTCTGGGCGCCGGCGAGCGGAGATTCCAGGAACTCTTTGTTCGCCAGGAGTTCCTTCCAGGTAGGACGATCGTCGTCATCAGCGTCGGCGGCGGCGATGACCGTATCGAGCTGCGCGTCGAGAGCTTGAGCGTAGCCGTGGCCGTCGATAGTGAGGTAGACGTCGACGAGCAGCGGCCCGCCGGGGGTGAGCAGCGCGATGCGCTGGGGGGTGGGTTTGAGATTGGCCGTTGGCTCCAGCTCTTCGGTCGTTGGCAGAGTCTCGGGTTCTGTCGGTTCCGGCTCGGCTTTCGCCGGCTTTGGTTTGGGTTGGGCTTGTTTGTTGGCGGCCGGCGTGGCCTTGGCGACGGGTGTAGTCGGCGCGGCGGATTGCTTGCTGCAGCCGACGACGGCCACAACGAGGAAAGCGAACGTGTATCGGAAGAGAAGCATGAGCGAGCAATTAAAACGGAACGGAGGGAGAGACCTGGTCAGGAAACTTACCGGACCCCTCGGCGGACCTCGGGGTGACAAGGGTTCGGGCCTTCCTCCGATCGCGCCTTATGTCAATATCGCTTCGATGGGTTTGCCTTCGGCAATTTTTATCGGGCGATCGTTGGTAATGTTCTCGGTGTCCGGCGGGACGCCGAGCGCCGCGCTCAAGGTCGCAAGCACGTCTCCGATGGCGCACTGGCCCTCTTCGACGGTCATGCCGTCGGCGCTGGTGCGACCGTAGGCCTGGCCGCCGGCGACGCCGCCGCCGGCGAAGACGCAGCTCCACGCGGCCGGGAAGTGATCGCGACCGGCCATCTGGTTAATGACGGGCGTGCGGCCGAACTCGCCGATCCAGAGGATCGTCGTGCTGTCGAGCAGGCCGCGCTCATCGAGCTCGGTCATCAGCGTCGCCCAGCCGCGGTCGAGCCGCTTGGACAGGTCCTTCACCATGCGGAAGTTGTCGGCGTGCGTGTCCCAGCCAAGGCCGTCGCCAAGAGCCACTTCAACGAACGGTACGCCGCGCTCCACGAGCCGGCGGGCGAGCAGGCAGCCTTGGCCAAAGACGCCGCGGCCGTAGCGTTTGCGGGTCTCTTCGGTTTCCTCGTCGAGGTCGAATGCCGAGCGAACCTCCGGCCGCATCAGATCGGCGGCCTTGCGGTAGAGCTCGTTGTGGGCGGCGAACGAATCGGCCTGGCGATCGCGGAGGAACTTTGCTTCCATCGCGTTCCAGAGCTTCATCCGCCGCGACGCCTGCAGGTCGCTCACTCCCTTGGGGAGTTCAAGATCGCGGAGCTTCAGGTCGACAAATTCGCCTTGGCGGTTGTTTTGCGCCGGCTGCAGGAAGCCGCCCTGATCGCCGCCGACGACGGCCGGGGCGTAGCGCGGGCCGAGGAAGCCGGGCCCGAACGCCGCGGGGCTGAGCTGCAGCGGCGGCGCGACGCTCACATAGTGCGGCAGCGTCGTGGCGCCGACGTCGAGCTCCTTGGCCAGCGAGCAGGCGATCGAGGGATAGGCGACCGCGCCCATCGGCGAGAAGCCGGTGCGCACCAGATGGGCGCCCCGCTCGTGGTCCCCTTCCTTGGTGGTGAGCGACCGGACGACCGCCAGCCGGTCGGCGTGCTTGGCGAGCTTCGGGAGGTACTCGCTGAACCGCAAGCCGGGGGCGGCCGTGGCGACTTCCTTAAACTCGCCGCCGTTGGCATGGCCCGGTTTCATGTCGAAGGTGTCGGTCTGGCTTGGGCCGCCGGACATCCAGAGCAGGATGCAGTGCCGCGTGCGTCGGGGGTCGGTCGCGATCTTGTCCGCCAGCGCAGGGAGCCAGCCGGCGCAGGTCGCGCCGAGCAGCCCGAGTCCCATATGCTGAAGCATCGCGCGGCGGTGGAGCTCGTACCGCATTTTGCTGTTCCTGTAATTGGTCCGCAGAAAGAAGTCGTAGCCACAAAAAGGCACAAAAGGCGCAAAAAGAAAACGCAACAGACGCCATCCGTCCTTTTTGCGTCTCTTGTGCCTTTTTGCGGCTATTTCATTCTCTTCCTATCGCTGTTCCTCTGCGGTTTGTTTCTTCGCACTAGTGGTTAAACGCGAACTCCGTACTGTTGAGCAGCGCCCAGAACATATCGCTCAGCGCGGCGGCGCGTTCTTCGGCGGTTTTGCACTCAGCCAGGGCGGCGGCGAATAGCTCGCGCTCGTCGCTGTCCGGCTCGCGCGATAGCGTCGCAAGGAACAACGCAGCGATGCGGTCCGCGTTGGTCATGAACGGCGCCTCCAGCGCGCCGACCAGGCTGCTGGTGGCTGGGCTGGTCGCCCCCGTGGTCACCTGGCCGTTCATCAGCATTAGCGCCTGCAGCGTGCCGGCCCGATACTCAGTCGGCTCGCCCGGCGGCGGCCGCATCCGGCGGACGAACTCGATGCGGTTGGGGTCCTCATCGAGGCTGGTGGCTGTGGCGTTAATTGCGGCATTGATTGGAGTTCCCGTGGCCGCGACCGACGGCGACAGCAGCACGAAGCTGTCGAACAATTGCTCGGGGGTGAGCGGCTTGGGAAGCATTCGGGCGAACAGGCTCGGCGCCGCCGCCTCCGGATCATTATGCCGACTTGAGAGTTGGTAGGCGCGGGTGTTGGCGAGCGTTCGCCACAGGTTCTCAAGATCGAAGCCGGAGTCGACAAAGTAGTCGGCCAGCTCATTGAGGAGTTGCGCCTGGACCGAGTCCTCGTCGGCGTCGTCGAGGGAGTGCACCAGGGGCCTGCCGAACATGTGCTCCCACGCCCAATTGACGGCGGCGCGAGCGAAGAAGCGGTTGTCGCGCGAGGTGAGCCAGAGGACGAGCTGGCTGCGGCGGCTGGAGTTGTCGTCCTCCGCCACGTCGCCGCGCGGGTATTTGGGCGGCACGACTTCGTCGGACTCTGGAACCTTCACCTCGCCATCCGGCGTGTCGACGAGCCGATACGCGGTGCGCATCATGCCCATGTTGCCGTCGGCGGGCCGGGTACGGGCGAAGAACGCGGCAAATCCCCAAAACTCGCGCTGTGACCAATCGGCGTACGGAT